>JAEORV010000245.1 GCA_016840695.1 Promethearchaeota archaeon | reverse complement strand
ATCCTTCAGACGAAAGAACCACAAGTTTTCTGCGAAATTGGATAAAAAAAAATAAGAAAGCGCCTCCATTTTGCAGGAAATCGTGGGAAACTACAAAAAAAATGCTTAATGAAGAAGTTGGTAATAAAAAAATCACTGACTACTTCAAGTAGATTTTTTCTTCGCGATTAACACGATATGCTTTTCTGCGAACTTGTCAATGTTCATACTTTCTATTATTTCAAACCCAGATTTTTCGAGAATTTTTTTCTCTTGCGAATATATCTTATCTATCTTTGCCAAGCTGTCGATGGATTGAGATTTTATCGCTAATATCAGCATTCCACCAGTTTTTAAGTAATAATTACAATTATCCACGGCGATTTCTGCCTGGTTAGGCTGGGCAACGTCTTGATAAACTAAATCTATTTCGGTGTATATGGCTTTTGCATAGCTTGCGGGAAAAATAGCGTCTCCTAATATAGGAATGATATTTGCTCTTTCAGAAGTGTTTTGAACTAATTGTCTAATGCTCCTCGTTGCAAATTCAACGCCAAAAATGACTCCTTCCTTGACGATATCAGATAGATGCGATATCGTCGTTCCCGATGATGCTCCTAAGTATAAGCAATTAAGGTCTTTCGCGAGAATATTAGATGTAGGATTTTTTAATAATAAAGCCGCTAACTTACTTCTATAAGGATCCCATTCTCGATATTCAACACCTCGGAAACTTTGTAGTTTCTCTCCGTAAATTGATCTACCAGGGACTAAATTTTTCGTGTACAATTTTAAATTATCTTGAGGGCCGGATATATAGATATCGTAATATTTCGGATGGTTTCGTATCTCTATATTGCTCACTATTAACGACCTCCTTTTCTGGATTTCTTTTTTTTCTTAGGTTTTGTTTTAGCCACTCGCTTTTGTTCTACCTTTTTTGGAGGTGTAGGATGCCTTAATTCAATTTCCTTTATCTTTCTGGATAAATCTTCAGAGATTTCGTTTCCCATGAATTCTCCTTGAAAATAATCAATTTTAGCAGCAAGGCCAATTTTTCCAGAAACTACCCGGCTTATCTTGCCACGAATCCATGGTTTACTACCCCTGATTTGGTTCCATTGAAAAATCAACCCGTGTTTTGGAATTCCTTTTCCCGTTTTCAAGAACCGATAAAGAGCAGTTTCAGCACCTAATAATTGAATCCTGGAAGCGGGCATGTACGCTAATTTTTTCAAGCTCCCAGCTTTTGTTATTAATTTTGCACCTATTAAACTCCCAATTATCGCTTTGAGATTAGGTGCAGTAGCTTCCATTAATCCATCTAAATTCTCTTCTAATTCTTGACGGTATGAATCTAAACTCAAGATTTGATCAGCATATCCTTTAACAGTTTTGAGGTTAATCTCTGCGCCCATCGAAATCGAAGCGTTTTCAATTAAAAATCGTATTCTCTCATCGTTAAATTCAAAATCTTTCGTGATATTTTCTTTGGTAAAGTTATTCCGATGACCCAAAACCGAAATTAATCTCGCTAAAATGATGTTATCTTCAATTTCTTTATCTGTAAGCTCTGGGAAATGCAAGCCATACCATTCTCTAAGCCGTACCGAAAATAAGCTAATCGATTTTTTAAGAATGTCTAAAGTTTCTATGATCTGAATGACTGCTACATCGCCCTGCTCTCCAGCTTGACTTACTTGCATTTTAATTAACTGTTCGCTAATTTTTTTGTGTCTCGCACTAATATCTTCTTTAGACTTCTTTATTCCAATGCTTTTTAACTGAGTTTCTAGGGCAAGCCTGTAGTTCTTGAACTCTAGTGAGCTTGTTTCTAGAACACTTTCGTAATCTAACTCTTGAGATACTAAAAGCTTTAACTTAGCATTGTCGAAAATGAACTCGTTGAATCCAGAGTTGTTCAATTCTGAAAGTAGATCTTTTAAGTCTTTTTTTAATTCACCATTTTCCACCGCCTTGTAGAACTCGAGTATTTGTTGGTCGTCGTCGTTAAAATCCAAGAAGTTTATAGTGTTGCTAGAATCATCCAACGCAAATAAGCCACTTAATGTATCCACGATGTAGCACTTCATTTTTTAAATACCTTTCTTCTTAATAATTGCTTATTAATAATGATTATATAACTTTAAACATTATTTCTTTTAAAAAAATGTCAATTGATATTAACTTAGCCGGATTACAATTAAAATCTCCAATCATTTTAGCATCGGGTATACTAGGAGTGTCTTTTTCTTCGATGAAAAGAATCATAGATGCTGGAGCTGGGGCTGTTACTTCTAAATCGATAGGACCAACGCCACGGAAAGGATATAAAAATCCTTCTATAATAGAAATCTATCCCCAAACCTTTATGAACGCCGTTGGTCTTGGAAATCCAGGAATCGATGATTTTATATCCGAAATTGAAGAAATTAAAAAAGAAAGAATCGCATTGATCGTGAGTGTTTTTGGAGATAAGAATGAAACTTATTTAGAAGTGGCACGAAAAGCAATAAAGGGAGGCGCAGATGCCATAGAAATCAATATTTCGTGCCCACATGCAGAAGTTTCTTCGATAGGAATCGATAGAAACCTGACATATGATATAGTGTCAATGTTAAAAAAGGAACTAACCGTGCCTTTATTTGTCAAGCTCAATCCCAACGTGACCAACATAGGGGAAATTGCTCTTGCTGCTGAAAAAGGTGGCGCTGATGGAGTAGTTGCGATTAATACTCTTGCTGCATTAGCAATTGATGTAAATACGAGAAGACCAATTTTAGCTCATGGAAGTGGAGGCTTGTCAGGAAAAGCAATTCATCCTATAGCGGTTAAAAAAGTATACGATCTCTACAAGATATTGAAAATACCAATTATCGGGTGCGGAGGAATATTTGAATGGAATGACGCAATTGAGTTTATTCTCGCAGGGGCTTCCGCAGTACAAGTTGGTACTGCTCTCTATCAAGGACCAGAAATCATATCAGAAATTAACAAAGGAATGGTTAGATATCTGAAAGATAACGAATTTAAATCGATTAATGATATTAAAGGATTAGCCCACGAGTTTAAAACCCAGGAGGTGCCCGATTTTGACTGAGAATACGATTCAAACAGTACAAATTAAGCGAATAATAAACGAATGCGAAGGTGTCAAGTCGTTTGTCTTTAAAAAAGCGAGCACAAAATCTCCTCAACCGGGGCAATTTGTCATGGTTTGGATACCTGGAGTTGACGAGGTTCCAATGTCAATATCGTCATATAACGAAAGAGGTGAATGGTCAATAACTGTAAAAGACGTTGGAGAATGCACTCACGCACTTCACGAGTTAAAAATTGGAGACTATATTGGTATTCGAGGTCCTTTAGGTAATGCTTTTCAAATCCCTCAAGACAAGAATAAGAAGATTTTTCTAATTGGAGGCGGAATTGGAATGGTTCCACTGAGATTTCTTGCATCTGAACTAGTTAAATTGGGGTATAAATTCACGACAATTGAAGGCGCGAAAGTTGAAAACGATTTAATCTTTATGGACGAGTTTTTTGACCTCAAGCGAGAGGGTTCGGAATTTAATTATTGTACAGACGACGGAAGTTATGGCGAAAAGGGTTTCGCAACTGAAATATTTGAGAACGCTCTCATGGATCTAGAGCCAGACGAGTTAAAAAATACTATTGTTTATACTTGTGGTCCTGAAGTAATGATGCATAAACTCTTTCAAATATGCAATGAACAGGACATCGAAATAAACGCAAGTCTTGAAAGAATCATGAGGTGTGGTTGCGGATTATGCGGATTATGTGCTATAGATCCCATTGGATCTTTGGTTTGTAAGGATGGTCCCGTTTTTACTTCGGTAGAACTGAGAGAAATGAATGATTTCGGTAAATTCACGAGAGAATTTTCAGGTAAGAAAATTTCACAATAAGTTATAAAGACCTCTTAAATTCTCTTTTTTATAGATCTTTTTTGCTTTTTCTATTAAAAAAAAGAGGGTTTTTAAAACATTTGCATGAATAAATATTAAAGTTCATATTTATCATGGTTAATATTGATTTTTTTAATACTAATTTTGATAATTATAATAATAATTTGGGAATGAATAGAAAATGGTTTTAGAAAGTTTACAGGAAAATTGGAATCCAAAAAAAAGGAATTATGCGTTATTTTTATTGATCATAACGATTATAGGTATTATTGGAATAGTAGTTGCCTTCTTTTATTTTTCTGATTTAATAATCCATACATTACTAACCGTTGAAGGATCTCTTATGGTATTAATTATCATATTGATAAGAGTATCAATTATGAGCATATTAACATTCTTTATCTTCTTTAATTGGCTTAAATCTGAAGAAGTTTATTTAAACGACATCCCATGT
>JAEORV010000244.1 GCA_016840695.1 Promethearchaeota archaeon | reverse complement strand
GAAGTAAGTGGAGAAGATACACGAACATTTCGTAGATCTTCTCTTGATCTTGCTCATTTCCGAAGATTTCTTCAAATAAGCAGGGAAGAAAATGCTCGATTTCTAAATAAAATTCCATCATCTTATCTGTAAATTTTTGTTCTGGAATTTCTAAAAGAAATTCCTCGTTGGAAAGCACTTTATCTAGGTGTTCAATCGTAATAGGTATGCCTTTATCCTTGCACAGCTTATTAGTGCTAAATTCTAAGAAATATAAAGATAACGCATCGATTTTAAAAACTTCTCTCCAGCAATTGTCAAACAAGCGAGAAATTTCCTCGTCTTTAGGATTTGATTTCAAGTAATCGATAAATTTTTGCTCGCTCTCTAAAGAGCTTAATAACTTTTTTAATTCTTCAAACTTGTGATCGAGGAGTTCACATGCGACCTTATAAGTTTTTGAAGATTGGGTCAAGTTATCCGTGTTGAGCGCATTTTTTAACTCGGCAAAGAAGGGGGCTAATTCGTAGTCTAACAGGTTGATCTTCCCTGAAATGACTTGTTTTTTTACTTCCTCGATTTTTTGATTTAAAACATCCGTGATTTCTTTATATTCAGTCATTTCATTGCCTTTTTCACGATTTTTGGTTTAAAAATGGTGGAAAGCTCTTTCTTTCCCACTCTCGCCACTCCTATCAATCTTTCTGCAAGAGAATATAAGGAATTTGAAGATTTTGGTAAAAACATGATCATCTGAATGGGATTTTGCTCCAGCGTAGATTTTATCAATTGATAAGATATCTCGGAGTTTTTATCGTCTAAAAACATGCCTGCCTCGTCGAACATGCAAAGCGGAGAAGGTTTGATTTCTTGGAGCGAGAGTATTAAACATATTGAAACCATGGAAACTTGCCCCCCGCTCAAGGCAGAACACGATCGTAAATCTGTTTTTGATGTACCCGCCTTTATATCAACTCCTAATCCCTCAAAATCACCTATTAGATCCAGGGTACAATATGATTTTACCTGGGAGCTTTTAAACTTGAAATTTATTTTTGATTTTAAATCTTCAAGGACTATTTTAAATTTCTCGTAGTAGGTATTTTCGAGCTCGTGTTCAGTTTTAATCGCAGCTTTGATGTCAATTTCTAAATCTCTCTGGTTCTTGTCAATTTCTTTTAATCCTGCCATTATTTGGTCCCATTCAACTACTATGGATTCGTCAATGTCAAGATATTTTATCAATTCCTTGTCCATTTTTGTGATATCCGCGTTAATTTCTTCAATAGGACGAATTTTGAAATCCGTTTTCGTTCCTATTTGCACATTTATTCTCTCCAAATCCTTTTTTTTCAACTCTACTTCGGTCTTTGCTGCGTTTAACTTGATGGTCTCGTGTTCCAAATCGAGTTTTAATTGAATGTTCTTCTTGTCAAGCTCGTGTTTTTCACCTTGAATAGACTGCTTCTGTTCAGTAGAACTAGATATTTCTGAATTAATCACTTCAATTTCATCTTCTAGGGTCTCTAATTCCTCATAAATCTTAAAAGCCTTGCGATCTGCGTTTTGAAAGGCTTCCTTTTTGGTTTCGTGTTCTTTTATTGTATTTTCAAGTTTAGTTTTATGATTCGTTAATTTATCTTCGATTTCTTTAAGGTAATTTAAGTTTTCTTTTAATTTTTCATCCCACTTCTTCTTCTCATTATTAACTAGAGTTAATTCTTTAGGGATTTTTTTTAATCTTTCGTTCCATTTGAAAAATTCAGGATCTCTCTGGGATTTTAATACGTCAATTTCATCATCAAGCGTCTTGATTTCGTTCCTAATTGTTGAAATATCATTTTCTAGTGAATAGATTTTCTCGTATAATTGATTCTTTTTAGTAGTTAGTCTCTGCTTTTGATTGAAATTATACAAGAGATCGTTGAAAGCTTCCTTTTTTTTATAGATCTCTTTTTGAATTTCATCTAATTTGGATAATTGAACTCTAAAATTAGATAAATTCTCATTTAATGCTTTTATTTCCGATTCTAATCTCGCAGACTGTTCTTTTTGCGTTCCCGTACTTAAAAATCCTTTCAATTGCTTCATGAATGGTGTTTCGTACACGTATTTATAAGAGATTATTTGCTCTCCTTTCAACGTCACGCATTTTCCTTTGAAATCAAAGTTCTTGTATAATTCTTTCCCAGAACGATAATCCTTAACGACCAAGCAATTTTTTACTTTTGAATATATGACCTTTTTAATGTCAGGGTCATCCTCGGTCACTTTAATTAACTCCACTAAATAACCAATTACACCACTCGCAGTAATCTTCATCAAGGGAGAAACCTTGTTCTTTTTTGGAACGTAGATATTACAATACGCATTATACTTATTTTTTAGCCTTTTTAACAAGTCTAACGTGTCCCAATTATCGGCAACAAAGCTATAGAGTAATTTTTCTCCAAGAACGGATTCAATGGCATAGCTTAAATTGTCGTCGTATTTTAAATATTCAATGATTGGTCCTTTTACGGCCAACTCCCGTTTCTTGATTTCTTCTTTCAAGATCGTGATGTTTGTAGGAAGAATGATTTTTCTTTCTCTTAACGAAGCTTGTAAAGGCTTCATATTTCGTAATTTTTTAGATCTCTCTCTTTCTGCTTGGTCAAGTTCTGCTTCTAAGGAATAAATCTTGTCGGAAGTTTTTTTAAGATCAATATCGAGCTTCTTTAATAAATTCTTTGACGGATTTTCTAAAAACCACTTGTTTGTCTCTAATTTATGGTCAATATCTTTAAAACTTTGAAATAACTGGTTTATTTCCACGTTGTAATCCTTGATATATTCCTCATTTTCTTGAATTTTTTTCAATTTTTCCTTCTTTTCAGCTCCAAGTTGATTAAATTTCTTTAAAAATTCTTCGTTTTTATCGATTTTTTTTGTTAAATCTTCTTGTTCTTTCAGTAAGTCGTCAAATTGTCTATCAAACTTGCTTTTTTCCTTTTTGATTTCCGTGTTTTCGCTTTTTAGAGTTTTCTTTTGGCTTTCGACATTTTTCAAGTCTTTCTCTTCTTTTTTGATACCAACAGCTAGGTCGTCTAATTCTTGTTTTGCCTTAATCTTGTCTTTTTGCCAGTTTTGGATTCTCTTTATTAAATCTTGCTTTTTATAGTTAAACTCTCCTAATTTTTCTGATAGTTGGTTTACTTTATGCTCAATTTCCGAAATTTTATCTTGAATTTCTTCAATTTCTTTATCGCATTTTTTATTTTCGTGGTTTAAAATGTCTACATTTACTCTTACTTTTACGATTTCCTCTTCGAGTTTTTCTATTTCCTTCTGTATTATCTTTCTGTTTGCCCATAATAACTCGTCGTGAAATTTCTCTCGCTGCTTTAACAATGTTTTCTTCTTTTTTAAACGCTCCAATTTCGGTCTTAAAAGCTCCAAATTGATGTTAAGAGTATTTTTTTTTGTTGAGAGTGAATTCAATTCTCTATTTAGGTTTTCCACGCTTTTTTTTTGCTGCAAGATCTCAGTTCTTAGCCCTCTTAAACCAATACCCTCCTCAAGAAAAGAGCAAAGTTCAACTGGTTTTAAATTCTTGATGGTATCGATTTTACCTTGACTCACGATCGCAAAGTGATTATCGGGATTAATTCCCAAATCCTCTATTAATCTTTGGACTTCAATGACAGGAACTTTTTTAAAATCCGCATCTCCCGTTTTCTTGATTTCAAAAAAAGGTGATTGGCCTCTAATAACTGTTCTCCTGAGTTTAAAAGATTTAATGGCGTTCTCCAAGTGGATCTCTACCATTGCGTGTTGTTGCCCTGTTCGAATAAAATCAGACCATTTGTGGTATCGCTCGTCCCTTTCATTGCTTCCTAATCCAAATTTTATTGCTTGAAATATTGAGGTTTTTCCAGACCAATTAGGTCCAATTATCAAATTAAATTTTGAATCTCCAAACTCGACCTCGTCTTTTTGAAACGATAGAAAATTCTCTAAAATGACTTTTTTAACAAATACACTTCTTTTTAAAGATATAATATTTTTGTTCTCGCTCTTCTTGCTTCTTGCTGCCATGTTCTTTTTTAATTTTTTTTAAGATTTTATTTTCCAAACGCGTGTTTCACGAGGTCTATTCGTTTTTTTGCCTTCTCCATGTTAATTTGTGCTCTATTTGGGGTATCATTTAATACGAAAGGATATTTCGCGAGCAATTTTTTATCGTTATCTTCTAACGGCTCTTTTTTACTTAATTTATCAATCACGAGCAATAATTCGCTGTAATTTTTAGAAGCGGCGTTTTCGTAAAGTTGAGTCAACATAAATTCAGAATACCCTTCTTCCCGAATTTCGTTTATGATTGACTTAACATCTCCTATTTGAGGTTGATCTA
>JAEORV010000243.1 GCA_016840695.1 Promethearchaeota archaeon | reverse complement strand
AACATTGAAGAGAGAACATCAGAAGAAGATTATTTTCCAGCGCAAACCTTTATGGAGGCAGCAAGGTTCGTTCAAAAAAATAAAAATATAAAAAACACTCTCGCTGTTATTGATGAATTTGACCCACACGAGCCATGGGATCCGCCACAACATTATCTCGATTTGTATGTTGATAAAAATTACGATGGTGTACAAATATACCTGCCAAGTTATAGTGATAATGTTAGTTTTCTCACGGAAGACGAAATAAAATATATGCGTGCATCCTATGCGGGAGAGGTTTCGTTGTGCGACCATTGGTTTGGTTATTTCATAGAAGAATTGAAAACATTAGGGATATATGACGAATCCTTAATCATTTTCATAAGCGATCACGGACATAGCATCGGAGAGCATAACGCATCCGGGAAACTTCCGAGGTTCATGTACCCCGAGTTGGTAGACATCCCGTTCATGATTAAACCTCCAGGGAACTTAAACGGATCAAAAAGAATTTCGAACTCATACATTTACAACCACGATATTTTACCTACAATCTTCGGATTTTTAAAAGAAGAGAAGCCGGATGTGTTCGATGGGATGGATCTTTCGATATTTCTCGAAGAAAGCGATCGTTTACTCGAAGGTCGCGATTATATCACCTGTGGTTTCCAGATTTGTACTCTTTATAAAGACGATCATTATGCGTTAATTACAATGAACGATAAATCCCAACAAAAGTTATTCGATTTGTCAAGAGATCCCGAATGGAACAACAATATAGCTGCCGATAATCCCGATATATGTGAAGATCTATTTCAAATAATAGAAAAAGATGCGAAAGGTAACCTTCTATTAAAATTTGAATCTAAATTGATGGATTTAAAAGACTGGTACGGACAAGCTAGATGAGTTAAAGAAGTTCTTGTTCCACGCGCTTGCTAATTTCTTCTAAGGTGAATTTTCGAAATTGATCAACTGATATTTTTTGTTCCTCAGCCGTTATTGGCTGGTATATTTTTTTTGATAGTTGAAATTCTACCTGAGCAGCTCCTAATAAAACTCCATACACGTAATAAAAAAGTTCAATAGCACTATCTTTTTTAATTTTTTTTGCATCAATAGCTTGTTCTACTACAAGTAAAGCTTGATTTACCAGTTGAAAGGGTTTGTACTTCTTTTCAAATGGTCCAATTTTTTCTGAAGGCGGAGCAGAAATGAGGAACATGATTGCAAACCTTCGGTAGTCTGCTGCGGCAAACTCTAAAAAGAATGTTGCCATTTTCAACCATATATCCACGTACGAATCTTTATGAGTTTCAACGATTTCGGAGAATTTTTCTTGAAATTCCTTGAAATACTTAATTCTTATAGCAATCCAGAGCTCACGCTTTGATTGCACGTAGTTATAGAGATTTGATTGGGACATTTTCATTCGTTTTGCTAACGCTCTCAGGCTAAATCCGTGACTTCCATATTTAATAAATAGTTCCTTTCCCTCTTCAAGAATTTTGTTAAATTGTTCTTTCTTTTTTTCAGGTGCGCGAGCCCGGGTACTTTTTTTTCTATTGTCTGTCATTTTAATCCTACTTCACTAATTTTTAATCATGTAGAGTTTTAGTTTTTATCATTAATGTTAGATTAAATCGGCGAATTCTATTAAATTTCTTCATTTTCTACTTTTAAAAAATGTAACCACTAAATTAACGCTGACAATTAAATAATCTAAATTCGATATTATAAACTTTCTGTTGAAAATCCTCTGAAAAAAAGTAAAATTATAAAAAAATCAACTATTATCCTCTTCATGGTAATAAATTCAGAATATCTCGAACCGACCGAATTTCTTGACTTTGACAAGAAAAGAGTTCATGAAAAAGCTTTTGAACTAACTAAAGACTTAAAAACAGATAAGGAAAAAGCTGTTGCGTTGTTCTACTGGGTTCGAAACACGATAAGATATAACGCATATTCGTATTACCCAAAAATTAGAGCCAATCTAAAGGCTTCTGTTACAATGCGAAGGAAAAATGGTTTTTGCATGTCAAAAGCAGTCACGTTATCCGCTCTAGCAAGAGCCGTAGGGATACCAGCTCGAATTCACATGGTAGATATCATTAACCATAAAATTTCGCAGAGATTTAAAGAAATGATGGGTACAAATGCATTCCATTGTCATGCTTACTCTGAACTATATTTAGATGGGAAATGGGTAAAAGCAGCCCCCGTATTTGATGTAAAAACGTGCGAAAAAGGAGGCTTCTTTCCAATGGTTGAATTTGATGGCGAACACGACGCATTATTCGCTTCACACGATCCAGAGGGAAATATATTTATAGAATACATTAAAGATTGGGGTATCTACTCAGATGTACCTATTGAACAGATTAACGACATATTCATGGAAAAATATCCTCAATGGTATGGGGACAATATTGACATGTCAAAAGGATTCATGAAACCAGCAGGTAAAGAACCACTCTCTCTGAATAAATAAATTATATTTTATAACTCAAGATTTTTTTACTTTTCATATGTTCTCTATTATAAGATTAAAGAAATAATGCGTGTATATAATGAACATAGTGATTCTCAGTGATGGCAAATATGGCGATAGAGCAGCGATTGTCGTAAAACAGGAGTTTCCCTCCACTATTCTGAAAGTATTGGAGGAAAGGGATCCAACCATGTTTTTGGATGAGGTTATACTCGAAGAAGATGTTGAAATTGCTATAAAAAACGCAGACCTTCTCATACTTTATGTGAGACATCCCGATGTTGTTGCTGAAATTTGCGAACGTCAAAAACCTACAATATTATCCATTCATTTAGGTCAAGGATTTTTACGCCAGGTTCGTCATTTAAATCCTAAGGTCATCATGCCTAAAAGCATGTGCAACGCCACTCCAGATACGGGTATAGAAGAGATCGACGAATATTTAAGGCTCTTTGGAACGCCAATCTACGATCTTGAAGTGGAATACTTGGAAGATCACGTTCCAATAGCAAAAAACGTGCGGCTCTTAGTAGAAAGTCCTTGTGGGGCTTCAAACGCAAGCATTGACTTTATTAACGAAAAAAAAATTACTCCTGAAACCCTTAACTCATTTGCTCTAAACATACGTCAAGAATGTCGCGAGCCCGTGTCAATACTTTTAACACACGAGGATTTAAGCGAATCATCTGCTTCCTTGCATTTACTTAAACTTCTTGACGCCATTCAAAAGGCTGATCCGTCGCTATTTTCACCAGAAACCGAATTAGGAAAATATGCAGAACAAAGACGGAAAGATTATAGAACAAGAAATTTGAACATATTATTTTAGAGTATCAACTGAAATACTTCTTTTTTAATCCTAATTCCTTGAGGGGGATTTTAAACTTTCCTAACTTCCCTTCGTAGTTTCCTGCCGATATTTTAATCAGTCCTTCCATGTCTATAATCCCTTGGATCACCTTTTTCATCGCAATTTTAATCGTTTGCTCGTCAGTTGCGTTGAAAACCAATTCTGGAATCGACTTCACGCCTTCAGGGACAAGGAATTCTTCTTTTGAAAGGCTATCTTTTAAAGTTGGGCAGAACGGGTGATTCGTAGATGGGCCAATCTCTGGATATTTGGCGTCGGGAGGCACTGGTTTCGACCCCGCAGAACACACGTCAAAGGTGGTGCAGACATTGTCGAGTTCTGCAATTATCTTCACTCCTTCCCTACCAACTCTAATTCCTGAATCAACAGAATCACAAAAAAGCCAAAGATTGCCTCCCATGACTCCTTTTGAATATGTGAGCTCTTCTTCAATTAAAAAATCGTGCCCCATCATTATTGGAACGGATATTAAATTGCGATCGTACTTTACAATTTTAATTTCGTAACCATCTCCACAATGTCCCACGTTATCCATCATGTTGAAAGTTGTTGCGACTATACCGGGATATGCGTCAAAAACGGCAGTTGTTGGCACGACTAGAATTCCTTGTCGCATCCTCCTTCCTAACTGCTCGTAGAACTTGGCTTGAGCCTTTTTTCCCGTTCCTGTAACCCACAATTGAACTATCGCGCCTAATCGTTCATCAATCGTGTCTTTCTCAGAAAGCCAGCGCACGATCCCTCCCTCAGCGTCTCCAAACACGGTTGACGGTAAGGCCGTGAACGCATTGACAGCCCTACTCAAGAATTCCATGTCTTGAGCCGTGACCATTAATTGCACCACCAATCCTTCAAATGCCTCGCAGTAAGTATCTTCTATTTTAGCCATTTTAACCAATCTCAAGTTTTTTGTGCTTTGAAATTTTATTCTAAATAATTTAGGGATGGGATAAAATAAAAATTTAAAAGATCCTACTTATTAACATTTTAATATTGTTCAATAACTACTTCGACTTATTTTAAGGAGATATTATTTTGTCGTTAG
>JAEORV010000242.1 GCA_016840695.1 Promethearchaeota archaeon | reverse complement strand
GCCCTCGACATGCTGGGAATATTATCCCTTGAAGAATATGAAATTTTAAAGGATCTTACTAGGAGGGTTGGCGCGGTTATAAAAGAAGAGTTAAAGAAAAAAGCTTTGGAACTGTATGATATAAAATTCGAATTTGGTAGGATTGGAGAAGATAATCATATTGCGCTCATTGATGAGATATCGGGGGGAAATATGCGTGCCTACAAGGATGGGAAATATATTGAACCATTAGAACTCGAAAAAATAATGCTTTCTTAGCTAATACCATATTTAGAACAGTTACATGTATTTCTCTTATCTCTAAAGATTTTCACTTAAATAATCTTAAAAATCGGGAAAAATATCCCATGCTATTTTTTATAATAAATAAATATTAATATTTCCATAATTATGATAAGTTCATGAGCGCAGGTAATATTGAAGAAATAATAAAGAAACACCTTGATAAAACACTAAAAGAAACTTACTTTCCTTCATTAGGGAAACTATACAAGGGAAAAGTTAGAGATAATTACAGCAAGGGAGAGCAACGTGTTATCATAGCAACGGACAGAATCTCTTCATTTGATCGGGTCATATCAACCATACCGTTTAAGGGGCAAATGCTTAATCAAATATCCGCGTTTTGGTTTGAGAAAACAAAAGGCATCGTGAGAAATCACTTCATTGAATCTCCAGACCCGAATGTTTCCGTGGTCACGCAATGTGAGACAATCCCCTTTGAAATAATCGTGAGAGCCTATTTAACGGGCTCAATGTGGAGAGATTACAAGAAAGAAAACTCAATGTCTGGAATTTCAATACCAAAAGGAATGAAGAAAAATCAGCGATTCGATGAAATAATTTTAACACCCTCGACAAAAGCAGCATCAGGGCATGACATTTATCTCCCTAAGGAAGAGATAATAAAAAAAGGAATGGTTGATAAGGATGTTTATGAACAAATGGAAGAAGCAGCAATAAATTTATTCGAGTTTGGGCAGGAACATTGCAAGAAAAACGGTTTAATCATGGTAGATACGAAATACGAAATGGGATTAAAAGACGGAGAATTAATGGTAATTGACGAGATTCACACGCAAGATTCGTCTAGATTCTGGCTCGCAGATAGTTACGATGAGCTTTTTGCAAAAGAAGAAGAACCAGAGATATTAGATAAGGAGATATTTCGAGGATGGTTAATGACAACTTATCCAGAAATTTTTCCAAATATTAAACCAGAACAAGAAATCCCTCCGATCGCTGACGACATAAAGATAGAACTAGCAAAAAGGTACATGAAGAGTTATCAAATAATCGTGGGAATGGAATTCAAACCCGAAGTTTCGAATGTCAAAGAGAGAATTATCAATAATTTAAAGAAAGCAGGCTATTTATAGTATTAAGAAAAATTTAAATGCAATAACATTCGTATTTTTCATATGTTAGACATTTTTTTTGTATGTTTACATTTTGGCTTGTTCATGACTGCACTTGCCTTATTGCTTTATGATGTTTTGTCTCCAAAAATTGACCGAAGTAAGGATTTAGGGGAAAAATTGCCAAAATTTAGTGGTATGAGTTTATTATTAACAATATTGTCGTTAGTAGTAGCAATCTTCGTGAGTCTTCCTTACATGACTGGAGAAATCGCTTTTTAAATAGTTCGCTCGTTTCTTGATGAAGTTAGATTAATAATAGATAATTTTGTCGCAGTTTTTTGACAGATAGATATTATTTTTAAATTAATAAGAACTATTTTAAATATATACAGACTTCTTATTTCAAAATGGATGATCAAGAATTCATAGTTGAGGTCGTTCTCGAAAATAAAAAAGCTGCTCGTGATCCTGTGGGTACGACCATTCAGAAGGACCTTCTTGCAAAGAAAGGATATGATGATATATCAAGCGTCCGTTCTGGACAGTATTTACGCATAAAGCTTAGAGCAGATTCAGAGCAAGACGCAAGAGAAATTGTAGATAAGATGTGTAATGAATTAAGGATATTTAATCCGGTTACTCAAAATTTAACTATATTAAAAGTATCCAAACCATGACTATTAAAATCGCTGTAATTCAATTTCCGGGCGCCAATTGTGATTTGGACACGATTCACGTTTTAAACAATATAATTGGTATTGAGGCTAGTTTAATATGGCATAATCATTTTAAAGAGGCTGAATTTGATGGATGCGTGTTGCCAGGAGGATTCTCGTTTGGAGATTACTTGAGATCTGGAATTATTGCAGCTCACAGTCCTTCAATAGACGAAGCGAGAATCATGTTAAAAGACGGGAGGCCCATTATTGGCATATGTAATGGATTTCAAATTTTAACAGAAGCCCAATTTCTTCCAGGAGCGTTATTACGCAACGAATCCCTCAAGTTTGTATGCAAATGGGTAAATATCAAGGTAGAAAACAATGCAACAGCATTTACAAATAAAATGCGCGTTGGAGATAATCTCGCAATTCCCATTGCCCACGGTGAGGGGAGATATTTTACCGATAAATTGAAAGAATTGGAAGAAAATAATCAGATTGTTTTTAGATACGTGAACGAAAGCGGGGAAATAACAGATGAGGCAAATCCAAACGGTTCCATGGATAATATAGCGGGTATCTGTAATCTCGAGCGAAATTGCGTGGGTTTAATGCCCCATCCCGAAAGAGCCTCAGAGGAAATTCTAAGCCCGAAGAAGACAACACATGGGAGATTATTTTTTGATTCCATGGTAGAATTCATTAAAAGGAGGACTTCCTGATGCCAAAAGTAAAGAAAGATGGAGATGAGTTAGAAGTTGATTTAACCGAAACGGAAATAATTCAAATTCAAGATCTATTAAAGAGAGGTCCAAGCTTTACTGAATGGGGCATGTTCGATGTCATGCATTCTGAACACTGCTCTTACAAATCTTCTCGTCCAAGGCTCAAGCTATTTGAAAACGCAGAGCTAAATTACGATTACGTGCTGGCTGGACCAGGGCAAGATGCAGGAGTCATAGATATTGGAGATGGTTTTTGCTTGGCTTTCAGAATTGAATCACACAATCATCCTTCTGCCATTGAACCATATCACGGTGCAGCGACGGGCATAGGAGGGATAATAAGAGATATTTTATGCATGGGCGTTCGACCTATCGCTTTATTAGATCCATTGAGATTTGGAGCATTAAAAGACAATCCCCATTCTCAATGGTTATTCAAGTATGTGGTGAAGGGTATTGCCGATTATGGAAATTGCACGGGTATTCCTACTATTGGTGGAGAAGTCGAATTTGATAAAAGTTTCGAGAGCAACTGCTTGGTAAATGTTGCCTGTATTGGTTTGGGAACGATAGAAGATTTCAAGCATGCTCCTAGTAAAGCAACTACTCCGGGCGATTATGTCATTTTAATGGGGGGATCTACAGGAAGAGATGGTATTCACGGAGTCACTTTTGCATCACGCACGCTAACTGAAATGTCAGAAGCAGACAGACCAGCTGTTCAAATAGGAGATCCTTTTACTAAAAAAATGATCATAGAAGCCACGCTTGAAGCTGTAAAGACCGGTTACGTGAGGGGTTTGAAAGATCTTGGAGGCGGAGGTTTATCTTGTGCTTTAAGCGAATTAACTGGAGATGGGGGAACTGGAGGGGATATTGATTTTTCTAAAATCTTTACAAGAGAGCCAGGAATGAATTCTTTTGAAGTCATGCTCTCCGAATCTCAGGAAAGAATGGCTTTTATAGTAAGACCAGAAGGTCTAGAAACGGTCTTAGAAGTATTTAAAAAATTTGAAATGGCTCATGCGGTAATAGGTAGAACAGATGATTCTCAAGTTCTTAAAGTGCGGGATGGAGATAGACTTGTTGTCAATCTCCCTGCAGTTGCTTTATCAGATGCGCCCCCCATTATTCGGGAAGAAAAGCGCCCCGATTACTTAGATGCATTGTTGAATCAAAAAACTCCAGAACTAACTATGGAACTTGAAGATATAATATATAAACTTATTGCGTCTGAGAATATCTGCAGTAAAGAATGGGTTTATCGACAATACGATCACGAAGTCGGCGTGAGATCAGTTGTTAAATGCGGTGATGGCGACTCTGGAGTTTTAAGAATAATTGGTACCAATAAATTCATAGCAGCTAGCGTTGGCACGAATTCAAAGCATTGTTATTTAGATCCTTACGAAGGAGCAAAAGGAGGATTAGTAGAAGTCTGTGGAAACGTGCTTGCAAGTGGTGCAAGACCAATGGCCATGGTAAATTGCTGCAACTTTGGGAATCCCGAAAAACCTGAATCATTTTGGTTCTTTTCTCGTGCTGTAGAAGGAATGGCAGATTTCTGCAAGGAATTGAGGATACCTATTGTTGGAGGAAATGTGTCATTCTACAACGAAGACGAAGTAACAAATACGGCAATTAAAGCAACTCC
>JAEORV010000241.1 GCA_016840695.1 Promethearchaeota archaeon | reverse complement strand
TCGTATTTTCATCGAAAATTGACCTATTTTTTTATTACAAGTTGTAGCGTGTATTAAAAATCATTATCGCCATTCAGCCCCGCATTCTCCACATTGAAATTTCTTGCCGTACATTCGAGGGGAAAACATGATTATGTTGGTTTTATCTTCAACTTCTATAATTGGATATTTATGTTGATTTCCACAAGCAGGACAAGTGCGCCTTCCATCGGCCGTGCTAACTAATCTCGATTCTCCGAGATCTTCCTCATCTTCCTCATCTTCTTCTTCAACTTCAGTCCCAGTGTCAGATAATATTTCAACGGAGGGGATTACAGGGACGGGAGGAGCAGGTTCACCAATTACACCATATTTCTCCTTCTCAGCAAGCAGTTTTTCTTTTTCTTCTTGTAATTCAGAAGAGACTGCTTTTAGTTCAGAAGTCAAATCAGTGGTTCCATAGGCAGCTTCTTCAGTTTCTAGTTTGGCTTGTTCTTCAATCAATTTGGCTTCCATTTTCTCGAGCTTGGCTTTCTCTTCGGCTTCTTTTCTTGCCATTTCCTCGGCTTCACGCCTTGCTCGTTCTTCCGCTTCTAGTTTTGCTTTCTCTTCGGCTTCTACTTTGGCTTTTTCTTGTTCTAAGCGTATTCTTTCTTCTTCAAGTTTTGCTTCCATTTCCTCGAGCTTGACCTTCTCTTCGGCTTCCTTTCTTGCCATTTCCTCAGCTTCGAGCCTTGCTCGTTCTTCCGCTTCTAATTTTGCTTTCTCTTCGGCTTCTACTTTGGCTTTTTCTTGTTCTAAGCGTATTCTTTCTTCTTCAAGTTTTGCTTCCATTTCCTCGCGCTTGGCTTTCTCTTCGGCTTCGCGCCTAGCAATTTTTGCGTCCTCTAATTTTGCTTTTTCTAATTCTTCGAGTTTTAATTTTTCCACTTCCTCAAGCTTTGCTTTCTCAGCTGCTATTTTAACCTTCTCTTCTTCCAATGCTCGCTTCATTTCCTCGAGTTTGGCTTTCTCTTCGGCTTCTTTTTTAACCATTTCCTCAGCTTCATGTTTGGCTTTTTCAACGGCCTCCAACTTCGCCTTTTCTTCTGCTTCTATTCTTGTCCTTTCCTCTTCCAATCTCGCTCTTTCTTCGGCTAATTTCTTCCTTTCTTCCTCTAATTTTGCTCTCTCTTCGGCTTCTTGCTTTACCTTGTTTTCAGCTTCCTGTCTTGCTTTTGCTTCTTTTTCTAACAACGCTCGCATTTTTTCCAAATGGGCTCTTTCTTGTGCTAGTTTTTCTTTCTCTTCTTCAATTTTCGCGAGTTCTTTAGCGTCTTGTTCTTGACTGGATTGAGAAGCTTCTTCTGAAGCTTTTGAAGCAGAATGCAATTTGATTAATTTTGCTATGTTCTGTTTCAGAACTTCTATCTCTTTATTCTTCTTTTCTATGTCTTCTATAGCTGAAACATTTACCGCTTCCGCTTTTTTTTTTAACATTTCAATTTGAGAGTCTTTCTTTGCTAAATCTTGTTCTTGTTCCATGGTTATATCTTGCAATACCTGAAGATGCCCTTGAAGATCGCCTTCTTTCATATGACCATGTTGAAGCTCCTTGGAAGTTTTTTCTACAACGGATTTTTGGAACTCAATATTATCACTTAAATTTTTGACTTTATCGTTTAAATATTTGATCTTACGTTCCAATAACTGGCGTTTTTTTTTCTCTTCTTCGATTCCATCGCTTAAACTCCCGTCTTTTATAGAAGTGAGCGTTTTTTTCTGTACTTGAGGTTCTGGTTCAGTAATGATCTCATCAACATCTAAGAGCACGCGTTTAATATACGCAGCTTCTTGTTTTGAAAGCTTGTCAAATATGTACACCCTATACATCTGATCTTCGTGTTCAGTTTCTAAAAAAAGTGAAAGCTTATGAGCAGTTCTAATGACTTTTATCCCAATTCGCTCAATTATGAGAATATCGCCAATAACACTTAAATAATCTTTTGGAGCTCCTTTAAAATCGTTAATCGTAATTTTATAATGTTTTTTATATATTCTTCTATTTGTAATGACGAATGAACGCTCGTTACTGCTATCTTTACCAGTAACTTTGTGCCATAAGACTTCTTCTCCGGGAATGAATAGCGCCTTGATTACTTCCACTATTAGATCATCATTACGATTGGTTATTTACTGGGAACAAAATAGGTGTTCTGATAATTTAGTATCGTTTTACCTATATAATTGTTTAGTTCTCAAACATTTAAAAAATATGTATTATTTGAATATTTTGTTTAAGCGTTACTTCGTTCATAAACGGAAACTAATGATACATATTCACATTTATTATTGTCGTCCAAGGATATTATTATTTGAAAATCTCTCGTAGGCCACGTCTTTATTAGTTGTTATATTATTCCTTGCGCATCTTTCTTGGATAACACGCAAATAACCGATTGAACATCTTTTCATGCTCTTTAATATTTTCCTCAGGGATGGTTAGCGGGTCTCCAACTTGTAATGCACCCCAATACACTTTAGCTAATTTTTCCAATATGATGGCAAATCTTACTGCGTGTTCCACTGATTTTCCACAAATTATCGCGCCATGATTTGCGAGAATTGCAGCATTATTGAGTTCTAGCGCATTTAAGGCACTAGGACCCATTGCTTCAGTATGGGCTTCGGTAATTTCTGAACACTTAATCTCACCTCCGAGAAAGATGATTTGTTGCTCCATAATGACAGGTATATTCTTTCTGAGAACTGATAACATCGTAACATATGACGAGTGATTGTGAATCACGCATTTTACTTTAGGTCTTGATTTATAAACAGCTAAATGCATTTTAGTCTCTGTCGAGGGGATACTTTTTGAATTAATGGGATTACCATCCAAGTCTAAATGCACAATAGCTTCAGACACTAAATCCTCGTACCTATTAGAGCTAGGCGTTATGAGGATTTCGTTTTTATTAATCCGAACACTCACGTTTCCTTCTCCATTTTCAACCAATCCTTTTGAATATATGGTTTGAGCTCCTTTCACGACTTCTTTTCGAAGCTCCACCAATTTATCATTTACTTCAGACATAGGTAGATAAATTATTCATTTTAAATTAATAATTTGTTTATGTCTATTTCTTTATATTGATTCTTGAAATTCATTTCTTGTAATTTTTTTGTAGGTTACCATAAATCATTCACCAACCTCTATTTAAAATGAATCGAATCATACTTCATTGCGACTTAGACTGTTTTTTTGCTTCTGTAGAAGCAAGAGATAATCCTGATTATAAAGGTAAACCTATAATTATAGGAGCTGATCCAAAGGAGGGAAGAGGCCGAGGAGTTGTCAGCACTTGCTCCTATGAAGCAAGAAAATTTGGTCTGCACTCCGCAATGCCAATTTCACAGGCTTATCGACGTTGTCCGCATGGTATTTATCTCCGTCCTGATGGTAAAAAATATTCTAAAGTATCTATTGATGTCATGAATATATTAAAAGAATATGCTGATAAATTTCAACAAGTAGGGATTGATGAGGCATATTTAGACGTGTCAGAAATATGCAATAGCTATGAAAAAGCTCGAGTTCTTGCCAATAATATAAGAGACGAGGTTTTGAAAGTAATAGGGATAACACTATCTATAGGATGTGCCCCAACACAATCCATAGCAAAAATAGCTTCAGATTATAATAAACCTAATGGAACAACCGTAGTTCCTCCTGATTATATTTTAAGATTTCTAGAACCAATGGATATTACCCGAATACCTGGTATTGGAAAAAAATCTAAAGTCTATTATAATAAAAAAGGATTAAAGACTATTGGAGATATAATCGCAACGCCTCTTGAAAAAATGATTGAATTTTTCGGTAAAAACGGTAAATGGGTATGGGAGGTCGTTCATGGACTTGATAAAAGAGAAGTATCTGAATTTTCGGGAGATAGAAAATCTATTAGCAAAGAGAGGACCTTTTACGAAGATACGAATGATTTCAATGTAATATTTTCCAAATTAGAGGAAATTAACGATAAGATACATAATAATTTGGAAAAAAATAATATTTTCTACAAATCAATAACTTTAAAGATAAGATTTGAAGGATTCGAGACGTATACTCGCTCAAAATCTCTCTTATTTCACATAAGAGAAAAAAGTAAAGCCTTAAAAATAGTTTTGGAATTATTTAATGAATTTTCAGATTCAAAAAGGAAAATACGGTTGGTTGGGATAAGATTTTCTAACTTGAAGAGGAATAGAAAGGAAATACAGACTTCACTATTAAAATTTGCATATCAAACATCCTAAATTGATTACTTTCAAGTCTAAACATTTAATAGTGTTTTGATTTCATTTGCTACACGAAAATTTTCGGGATTATAGTTTAATTCCTCGATTAACCACTTTAATTTATGCATTTCAATTTTTTTTTTAAAA
>JAEORV010000240.1 GCA_016840695.1 Promethearchaeota archaeon | reverse complement strand
ACACCAAAAGCAAGCAATTCTTAACTCTCAAGTGGTCCTCTTCGCTATTGAGAGTTTCCATTAGACGGCGCAAGGTATTTAAAGACCAAATTTTAACTTCTTGAGAATCTTGATTCTCTTTACTTGCTGTATCATTGTAAAAGCTTAGAATTTGATTTATGCAGTCCATGCTTACTGATTTTATATATTCTTAAACCTAACTTGTTATTGACTTTAGATAGTGCTTAAATCTCGTATCGAATATAAAAAAGTATCGACTTTGGAATATTGTACACTCATTTAAGAGAACAAATTTACTGCTTATTTTTCGAGGATTTTTTCTCTCTAATACTCTTGAATAGTAATCCTTTCACATGAATCTTCAAGATTCTAAAGGGCACCCGAAGAATAAAGCTTAGATCACGTTCAGGATTTTTTCGCAGTTGGAGGAATTCAGAATAAAATTTCTCAGCTCTTTTCTTGAATCGTGGTCTTTCAAAAAGCATAAATCTTTTTATTATTTTCTCAAGAGATTTAGAGTCCTCATAGCTATAATAATTCGAAGCTCTTAACGCCCACTTAACTGCCTCTAATTCGTACTTTATCGAATTGAGACTGCTAAAAGGGGTTATCACGATTGAAAAAATAGCTATTATTAAATTCATTAAAATGCTCTTGATCATGTCGTAGAAAGGGATCTTGATTTGATTTTTGACCTCATCCCTAGAATCCTCTCCATACAAGAGAGTACTGTTATCAATGACCGAACTCAAGACAATCCTAGATGGTGCAAAAAATACCGTAAATACTTCATTCACATGAAATATTTTGTGAAACTCTGCTTTTTGCCAGTATTTTTTTTGGGTCATAAAATGAGAGATAAACATTCCCGTGGTTTGCTGAACCACGCCTAGAATCTTTTTAGGGAGGGTATAATTAAACTCTCGAAATTGGTGCTTAATTTCCAAGGACATAAAATATTTTTCTACATTTCTTATATTTCTATTGGTAACGGAGTTATCAAAAATGATTAGTAAATCGCAATCAGAAATGACCGTGTCTTCATGAGCACTTGAATTTTGACTTCCAAACAAGATGATTGATAATATTTTATCAATGCCCATCTCATTGCTAATGAGAGTTATGACATCATTGATGTAGTTACGAGAGCGGATATTGACATGATTTAATTTCGAATTTATATCATTCCATATCTGAGCAGTTATTTCCGTTGTATTTCTGTTAGTCAATATGATTTTGTTCCAATGTGTTTGTATAAAATTGAAAAATAAATAAAAAAAGTTAGATTTTATTAGCAATTTTAAAGGCAGTTCCAACAGCTTCTAAGACTGTTGCGGGCTTTTTCACATCTCCGATTCTTTCAACAACAAAGCCCAATGCTTGAATCTCTTTGAAGAGTTCATTATTTGGCTTGACTCCTGTTGCGTAATATACGGCATCCACGTCGTTTAATACTTGTTCTTTGTCAGAAGCGTCAGTGTATGATATTGAGTCCTTAGCAATATTGGTTACGTTTACTCCCGTGAGAAATTTGACACCTAACATATCACATTTATCAAGCAACACCCACTTCGTAGATTTACCCAGGTTAGCTCCACATCTTGGAAGCATCTCCATGACAGTGACTTTCTTATTTCCCTTATACAACTTGCTAAGGGCATCGTCATTCTCTAATACTTTATAGTTTGTGAGAAACTCAAACGCTTCAAGGCTTAATTTTCCATATTTTGCGATGAATATTGCCAGTTCAATACCAGTAGCTCCGCCTCCGATAATCACGTTGTTATTACCAATGGGAACGTCTCCATTTAAAGCATCATTTGCCCAATACACATGTTCTCCATCGATTCCCGGGATTGGCGGTTTTATTGGTAAGGTTCCAGTTGCGAGGAAGACAAAGTCAGGATTGAATTCTTTTACGACATCAGTGGTTACTTCTGTTCCATAATGCACAGTAATGCCATATTTTTGAATCCAGTATTGATAATCTTCGAGCATCCTATAAAATTCGTGTCTTCCGGCAGGTATATGCACGATGTTTAAAAGACCGCCAATTCGATCTTCTTTTTCAAAGATGTGTACCTCATATCCTCGAATGGCAGCAACCCTTGCTGCTTCTAAGCCTGCGGGACCAGACCCTATGATCATTATTTTCTTTTTCTCTGTAATAGGTTTTAACTCCGTTTTCGCCTCATTTGCTAATCGAGCGTTTCTTAAACACCCAATTGGTTTCATTGCAAAAAGTCCATCAAAGCAACCTTGATTGCAACCAATGCAATGCATGATATCGTGAAGCTCGCCTCTTATTGCTTTTTCAGGTAAATAAGGATCGGCCATTAATCCCCTTCCTATACAGATTGCGTCAGCCTTATCTGCCATTAACACCTGCTCTGCTAACACGGGATCGTTAATCCTATTTGACGCAAAGACGGGGATTGAAACATTATTTTTGATATTCTCAGCCAGGTAAGTATAACATCCTGGCGGGACGTCCATGGTAAGTTGGGGTACTTTTGTCTCGTGCCATGCGCCTGTAATGTTAAGGTAGTCGATACCAGCGTCTTCATAAGCGTTTGCTATGGGAATCTTATTTTTGTATGTGATGCTCCCTTCCATCATGTCATCACCCGCCATTCGCATGCCTACTACAAAATCTTCGTCAACTGCACCTTTTATCAACTCGATCGTTTCAAGTGGAAATCTCAAGCGGTTTTCTAAGGAGCCACCATATTTGTCCGTTCTCATATTCACGATCGGAGAAAGGAACTGATCCATGAGATACCCCGCGCTTCCACAGATTTCAACGCAATCGAACCCCGCTTTTTGGGCTCTCACAGCAGCGTCAGCAAAAGCCTGCTGTTCTCTTTTGATATCTTCCATGTCCATTGCTCTCGGCGTGCATTTTGAGAAACGCGAGTATGTGGCACTTGAACTGATAGGCGTAGTTTTTATTACAAAATCCATGCTATAACGACCGCTATGATATAGTTGCATACCTACTTTTACGTCTTCGCGAGCACCATGAACAGCTTCAGTAAACTCCGTTAATTTAGGGATAAATTTATCATCGTCAGCAGCTATCATCATCGGTACGCCCATTCCATAGTGGCTAACATAGCATCCTCCAACAAGTATTAATCCACAACCACCCTTGGCCCGTTCAGCATATAAATTATTTAATTTATCTGTCATAAATCCATTCTTGGCTAAATTAGTGTGAAGTGCGGGCATTACAATGCGGTTAGATACGACCATATTCTTGATTTTAAACGGCGTAAATAATTTCAAAAATTTCATTTTATATCAGTCTGATTATTATTTTATTCTTGAACGTTATTTATAATTAATATAGAAATAGAATTGATTGAAATAAAAACTTCTCATTTCGTCAAATTTGATTAAAAAAGCCTCAAAATAACTATTTTATCGGAAGTAGGAGTCAGATCCTCCTAATTCTTCGCGATCATCTTTCATGTAATGTTCCGCTTGTTTTCTGAAAGAATCGAAAATTGTTTCCATTTCTTCAATTTTCTTGTCAATCTCGCTGAAATCCATGTCTATGCTGAAGTAATTTTTTATTAATTCCACTAAAGCCTTTGAAGCACGTGGGTCAAGCGACATCATGGGTAACGGAAGCGTTTCAGCTAATAAGCAAATCCCTGGAGCATGTCCTTTTGATCCTGCCCAGGCAGGCAAAATCCCATTAGCGCCAGCTATGACTCCACTATCCATTAACTTCGTGTTGTCTTGCTTTAAAAATGTCTCTACAAGATCTTGATGGGTACCACAGATATGAACATTAGGTATTTCATTAACTTTATCAGTTACTAATGCTCCTGCAGAAACATACATTTTTATCTTACCACCTGTAAGTTTATCCATTTCTTCACAAAAAAGTTTAGAAAATTCAAAAACACCTTCGGGAGTCTGAGGTTGATAATCGGCCGTTAAAATGAAAAAATCGTTTTCTTGATTTCCAGAATCGCTAGGTTTATAAAATACTTGAGCTGTAGGAATTTCTAATGAACCATTCTCAACTTTACTTTTAGGTGGGAAATCAAAACAATCAATATCTAAAAATAATTTTGCGTCTATTGAGTCTTTAATTGAACTAATTGCTAATTTTGATACTAAAGCAATTCCAGGCCATCCGATAAGAACGATAGGCGAATTTAATGATTCTATATCAATCTCCATCTTTTTTTCAAAATTTAAATACATTTCAATTCGACCTCTTAATTAAATTGTAAAGATTCTCCGCATTTCACGCAAAATTTCTTAGGAGTTTTAATATACGCACCGCAGAATGGACAATACATTCCTTCTTTTACTTCAGATACTTTTGCAACTAGCTCAACCTCATCAAAACTCGATGAGCTCTCTGATTCTCGAGGATAACTTGAATAAGGAACTGGTTCTTC
>JAEORV010000239.1 GCA_016840695.1 Promethearchaeota archaeon | reverse complement strand
TGGAGTCCAATTTTTGATATTGTTATATAAAAAAATAATGAAAGAATTGTTATTCCTACTTAAAAAAGTTGATTCTACATAGCAAAAAAAATAATAGGTAAAGAAGAAAATATTTGATTTTTTGTTATATTGACGATTTAGGTTAACTATCTTGGTTGAAAGCTTTTAGTTGGGCAATTATCCACGTTTGTGGACGCTGGAACCTCGTGCCCAAAACAATCTCCCTTGGTATCATCAATAGGTTTGTAAAACTTGCATTCAGAACATTGAGCCATGGTTTTTTCACATCGTATTTTAAATATTTAATCAAAATTTTTAAGTATTAAGTTACTATATTATTTGTGACAATAAAAAAATAATTAATTTGTTTAAAATAATCAAAATCTTATCACAAATTAGTTTCAAGCTTTAAAAACACAAAAATTGATTTTTTTATGATTGATAGCAAAAAGCTTCATTTCCTTTATGAGATGGGTTTAGAAGAAACTCATATAAAAATTTATAAATATCTCTTAGAGAATAAATTTGGCACGATTACTGCCATCAAAAACGACATTAACGCAGCGTTTAGTACCGTTTCAAGACATTTAAATGAATTAGAAAAGAGAAAGCTGATTGAATCCTCTTCAGATGGAAATACCAGAATATTTGTCAGAAAAAATCCCAAAGTTGCTTTAAACGAGTTAATGACAGATAGGCTGGTTAAACTAAAAGGTAATATTAAAATCTTAGACGAAGAACTCAAGATTCAAGAGAGCTCTTTTGGAAGATGCATGAGAGATATTACTTTTTACCATTACTCCGATATAAATTTAGCTTTGAATAATTATTACGATTTAATTGAACAAGCTCAGAAAGAAATCGTGCTGACGTCCTTACCTCTTTCGTTTATAAAAAAAATCGCTTCGAGTCTCTATGAAGCATTCATAAGAGGCGTTCACATTAAATTCTATATTTCGTTAAGCGATTTTGAAGAAGAAATTAATTATTTTGAGGAATTGACAAATATCTTAAGAAAAATACGCATTGAAATTATCGAAACAAGACAAAAGACGTGTCAGGTAATAAAATATAACGACCAAATTGTTAACATGGGAAATATCCTTATTGATGATAATTACCTCAATTCAATAATTTTTAAAGAGGATGATGTGTACCACTGCGATGGGTTCCTAGGACCTTACGCAAAACAAGCCAAGCAATACTTAGAAGTATTAGATGTTGTAAAAAAGTGGGAGATTGAATATCCTGAACCCATTAAAAGCGTGATTAAAGTCATTGAAGGGAGTAAATCGATAAAAACTAGGGATTTAAGTAGCCATTCTAAAGTTGGTGGAGCAAAGCTAAAAGAAATCCTTGATTATTTAATAAACGAAGGTTTAGTTGAAGAAACCACCATAAAAAGCGAAAAAGCGGGTAGACCGGGAATCTATTATAGTTTAGTTGAATAAAGCATTATTCATATCTATTATTCGATTCTCTGAGAAAAAGAAGGGTGCTCGAGATAAAAGGATTCGTTTTTAATTTCTCTCCAGTTACCTTCAAAAATGTAGGTGCTCCAATTTACAAGCCCATCGTGGAGATTTAAATTAACCAAATTGAATTGCCGCGACACTTCGTCAATTCCCACCTGGCGTTCGGTTTTTTTTGCTAAAACGGTCCCGGCAGGAATGCATCGTATGTTACTTATCACATCGGCGCGTGATTCTGACTTGTGAATGTCGCCTGCTAAATCTAAAAGGACGTTATTATCGCTAAGCTTATTGAGGGCATTGTTGAACCGGTCCTTTTTAATTGAGTGTAACGTGTGATGAGTTACCATTAGTTTAGGCATGTCTCTAAAAGCGAAATCCCAGTCTTTTGAAAACGACGAGAAATAAGAATTTGAAATATTTGAAATATTCGGTGATTTTTCGCCGTAAATGTCTAAACAACTGTTTAACGCTATTATTCCAATAGTATTCCCCGTGAGTTTATCCCTGCAAACGAATCTTGAATAAATAGATTCGGGATTATTTAATTCATACTCTTGAAATCCATTTTCCTGGCAAAATTGAATGAAATTGTTAAACCTTGCATCTTCTTTTTCCCATTCAACGTCGTGGTTTCCGGGAACTACGATCCATCTATTTTTTGGAACCACGTGTGCGCCCTTCAAAAAAACATCTTCTAAGATGGGGAGGAATTCGTTCATTAAATGGTCGAATTCTTCTTTCGCTCCAATACTTGTTAAATCCCCCGAAATTACGATGATGTCTATTTTATCCTTTCTATGGAGTATTTCCAACTTATCTTTCAAATCTGCTAAGAAATGAACGTAAGATTCGCTCACTTCGGAAATGTCTTCTTTTATACCAAATCGACCTTCTTGAATATCTGATAGGTGCAAAATATTGAGATTTGTACCACATTCGTATATATCTACTGAATCTCCCAATCCTTTTGCTAATACACGTTCAGATTCATTCGAGAATTGTCTTATCTCACCTATTCTTGGAGATTGACTGGTTTCTAATGGACACGCGGGAGCTATTATACCTGCTGTGCTACTCGATATTGCTGGATTTTTAATGGAGTTTAATGCTGAAAAAAGAATTTTTTCTTCTTTTTCTACCATATCTAAACGTTTTAATACTTCTCTTTCCTTGTCCTTATAGCCTGTCTTGCCAAAGAGATCTCCTGCCGATTTTAAATATCCGGATCCAACTCTTAGGAGTTCTTTCCTTTGTTCAAATTCTAAAATCTCGTCTGCCTTAATTAAAGACCACGCAGCATCAAAATATGTTGATGTTGCTAGAGCCCAATCAGCCTCCTTTTCAAATCCCCCTTTTCCATATGTAGATGCTGCTTTTCTTAACATTGACTTTACTTTTGGATATATTCCTGCCTTAATTTTTGCTTCACTTTCCTTATCAAACTCACACCCATACTCTAAAGCTTGGCAAAAGGCACCGTTACCCGATGAGAGCATTTTCATTTTACTATCGGTAAAAAGATCACTAGCTTTTGAAAATTGATTTGCCGCCTCAGCAAATCTATCTGAATCTTCATATTGTTCAGCAAGTTCCATGCTTTCCCAGGCTCTACATAAATAATAAACAGCGTTTAATTCATCTCTCTCATACTTAATTTTATAGATATTGCATATATCCTTAAATTTAGAAGCGGCTTTTGCAAATTTTTCCGCAGCATCTAAGTGATTGCCTTGTTTTGAAAGGATTCTCGCATTTTCTATATCTGCTCTACCAGAGCAATATTTTACCCTTAATTTAGCGACTTTTTCCAATTTTGCGATCCTTGAAGTTTCAAGCTTATCTTTAGATTTTTTAGATACTTCTTCTAAAACTTTACTAATTTCGTTAAAAGTTTTTCCTGATTGTTCAAATTGTCCAATGGCTTCTTCATGTTTATCTTCTTTGCTGAGTTGTTCAGCTTCCTCTTGACAAGCCCATGCGGAATAATAAGTAGCTTCATAGTTATAACTTGGAAGCTCTTTCAAGACACTACAAGCATTATTATAACTTTCCTTGGCTTCTAAGTGCATTTCTTTTTTGTGATATGCTTTAGCATTTTCAATTAAGCTCCACGCATTAGCATACTCCATTTTCTCCTTGACTCTAATTTGTAAAGGTTCGTATTCAATATTTTCTAACGATTTTTCATAAACTACCCGAGCCTTCTCGTAATATTCAGCAGAATCTGTATTGTTTCCTAATCGATCTTCTATTCTTGCAATATATTCACATGTTGCAGCTGCGAAGGAATGATATCCTCTTTCTTGACATTCCTTATTAGCATTGAAAAAGATTTGTTTGGCTTGAATTAATGTCTCTGATTTTTTGGATAAAATACCAAGCTCTTCGTAAAGCAGTCCTAATCGAATTTGAGCTTCAATAATACCAGTTCGAGAGTCAGTGGGATGTTGCATGTATTTTTTTGAAGCGTCTGCTGCAATCGTTAAAAATTTTATTCTATCTTCTAAATTTTCGGATATATCAGCAAGAGTTTTATATGCTTTTTGCTTAGAAGAGTAGCTCGTAGATCGAGCAAAGCCTCCTTCGTAATTTTCACCGAGTTTTTCAGCTTGGTTTGCACTTTCCAGCATTTTTTTGGCATATTCCTCCCTAGCAGCTCCTTTTTTAGATAGATATGTTAGCTGAGAGTAAGAATTAGTTAACATTAGATAAGACCAAGTTGAACTGGGCAATAAAGAACTAATTTTCAAGGATTCCTTACCATATTCAATTGCTTTTTCAGCAAACGCCTTTTTCTGGCGCATTGTAAATAATTTCATTTGAGCAACGACAGAATAATAGAATGTTGGCAAGAGATTAGCATAGTAAACAGGAATGGATGTAAAATCAGAATATATATTTTTGTACTTAAGTAATTCATCGACATCATTTAATATTCTTCTTTGCATTTTTTTATAACT
>JAEORV010000238.1 GCA_016840695.1 Promethearchaeota archaeon | reverse complement strand
TCATTCAAAATATTGTTTTTTACCATAAAAATATATAATGGTGTTTTTATTAAAATATAGGGAAGGTTTTTTTACTATTGGGGTGGTTTAAGACATGTGTAAAAAATATTATCGAGTCTCATTTTTATTCTTATTTATTTTAATGCTATTCTCCCTTTCAAAAACTGCCCAGGGTCATAAAGAAATCCCCGAAATAATCCCCATCTCCGTGTTTTTAGTTGAATATTCTTCTCACGAGGGAGAAATGGTTGACATTAGTTCTATTGATATTAAATTGCCCCAATGGACCCTAAAAAACCTTGAATTGCGTATTAAAGATATTCGTGCCGAACATGAAGAAGTAAAAGAGATTGTTGGTAGTTCAGAGAATCATGAAAAAATGTCTAGTAATGAAGACGTCCAGGCACTTGCGGTACAAATTAATATAACGGAATCAATGAGGCTTTCTTCAATATATATTCACGCTAAAGCAGCAGGATCCCAATCAGAACCTATTTACCTGAAACTTCAAGGATACGATTCTGAATCTCACTGCCCTAATTCCACCATTTATGGGGGCCCTATAGAAGTTAACATATCTTCAAGTACTAATTGGTACGAGCAAAAGTTCCCTTCACCCTTTCATGTCTCAAAAGGTCAATATTTTATTGTATTAGACGGGCGTTCTACAGAAGGGGATTTCACAAATTATTTTTGGTCACATAATGATACGCCACAATTATACTCTTCTTATTATGAAGAGGATGATCTCTGGGAAAGCAGGGGAAAAAACAGTCCGTTTTCTTATAAATTGAGAATTATTCACAACAACAGTTATCTTCCTGAGGAGGTTGACGCTTGTATGGAGCTCAAAAACATAAAGTATCCCATTAACGACTCTGGGATAACTAATCTTAACGATCTAAATCTCAAGATTGAATCTGATACCTTGAATCTCAATTTTGCTCATAATAGTTCCGATCAATTAAAATTTAACCTGGCATATAATGCAAGTTTAATGAATGAATTGCACGCGTCAGGCATTTTGACTTTAAGCGATCATCAACCTATTCAATGGAATGTGAAGCCTCCTTTCTCTAAATGTGGATACGATTATCACGCAGAATTTCACATTCCTGAAAATTGGTACGATGTTCACGTGTATAGGAATGGGTTGGATGTTTCTGAAACAGTTCTCATAGAAGATTATCTCATGCTAGTTTCGAATTCAAGTATTGATTCGAATGATGAATGGGAAATTCGTGCGATTTCACAGAATTCTAAATGCGAAATCCAGTATTCAGAAAATGAATGGGATCCTAACAAACAAATTTGTTTTTATGTTCACACACCATCAATAAGTGGAAATGTTACTTTCAAATTAATAGATCATCAAAAACAAGTATATCATGAAGAAATAAAACCCGTAGTAAGTAACATGACGCATTTCTCTTATTCAATTACCCCTGAGATTTCAACGGGAATTTACGAAGCAATTTTTATATGGCAAAATGGAACTGACGTGGGTTTTCAGACACGTTCATTCTATCTTAATGGAATAAATCCGCCTGAATCGAGTTCTTTCCTTGCTATTGTAATCATTATTGGACTAATTTCAATATTCATGGGAATTTCCATATATGCAATGACAAAGGTAAAAGAAATTGATTACTTTAAACATAAAATTGAAGATACTAAAGAATTTGAAGATATTATTCACTTAAAATACATTATTGTGAGTCAAAAAATAAGTGGACTTAACGTGTATGAGCAATATATTTCTGGAGATAAAACCAAAAGCGAATTTATTTCAAGTTACATGTCTGCGATTAACAGTTTCGGTCTTGATGTATTCGATGCTGATGAAGATTTCCCTGTTCTTAAAATAGAATTCGAAGATTACTTTATTTTAATGCTAAATGCACAGCACTCGAGAATTATATATGCAATGTCTAAAAATCCCAGTTATAAATTTTTATCAACAATGAAAGAAATAGCAAAAGATATCGATCTTACTTATGGATCCCTGTTTGAAAACTTCAAAGGAAAGCGAGACGATTTTAAAAGTATTGCGAACTTAATTGAACGACACATTCCGTTGGCATTACTATATCCATTTCGAATAGCGTATCCAAAATATCCTGCACTAACAGTAGAAGAAAGAAAAATTATAATAAAAGCGAGAGAAATAATGTCATTGCATCAAACTCGGTATATTCACGCTCATTCATTGCTTGGAAGCCCCATTAAACGAGTAGATATTACTCGAATAACGAAATTGATTGAAAAAGGGATATTCATTCCGATTAAATATAATTAAATAGATATTACAAATTCCTTCCTATAGTACGGCTCGAGATAGGCAATAAGCAGATGGCTATTTTTTGGAAGCTTTCTTGATTATTTCACCCACGTAATAGAGACCAATGAGGTTTCCTCGTTTTTGAAATTTCTGAGAAACGAGTAAAATAATCACGTGTTCGTTTTCGTATAGCGTCCCAGATTTAACCGAATCTAGAACTGAGGCCTCTATCATTTCTTCAGTGTTCAACTTAAAAAAATCTTCATTTTCAATGTGTTCTGAATGCATCCCCCATATCAAGTGTAATTCCCTTGCTGTTCTTATGTTAGGCGTGATTGCGATGATTGGCAAGAGTGGACGGAATTTAGCAATCATTTTAGCACCATATCCTCTTCTGGTAACGACCAAGATTTTTCCCCTGAAATTCAATTCTTTCATTTCTCGTGCTAAAGCGTGAATTGCATGTCCAAGTGTTTGAGTGTGGGTCAATCGATCGGAATCGTAATCGTCCGGAGAGCGAGACGGCATGTTTTCATTAGCGGTAACGGCAATTTTATTCATGTATTCAACCGCATTTATTGGATAGTTTCCCATTGCAGTTTCAGCAGAAAGCATGACTGCGTCAGTTCCATCGATGACAGCGTTAAAAACATCGTTTGCTTCCGCGCGGGTTGGAATTGGTGCATTTGTCATGGATTCTAACATTTGAGTTGCCACGATCACGGGTTTTCCTTCCTTGTTGCACTTGTGTATCATTTCTTTTTGCCATAAAGGAACCTGATCGGGAGAAATTTCAACGCCCAGATCTCCTCTTGCCACCATGATTCCATCGGATACTTCTAAAATTTGGTCAAAATTCTCCAGAGCTATGGGGCGTTCAATTTTTGAAATGAGTTGTATTTCAGAATTTCCATAGTTCTCGAGTATTTTCCTCACGTGGAGAACATCGTCTCCGCTAGATACAAACGAAATAGCACAATATTCTGGATCGAGTTCTGCAATTAACTCCAAATCCTTAATATCTTTTTCTGTAGGGACTTTTTGTTGTAATTCGCCTTTAGGGATGTTGACACCTTTTCTATTGCTAATGGGACCTCCCGCAAGTACCTTCCCAATAACGTGGTCTTTTAACACCTTTTCTACTTGCACTTTTATGATACCATCGTTAATAAAAAATATTTCTCCTTTCTTCATGGATTTGAGAAATCCGGGAAGTGGCACGGAAAATTGCTGATCATCGCCTTCTATATCCTTTTCGAAAACTTTTACCTCTTGTCCAATGCTTAAATTATAGGGGGGGTCTTTAAACATCCCCACTCTTATTTTTGGACCTTGAATGTCTGCTAAAATCCCGATATATGGATCTACTTCCCTAATTCGGTTTAATAACTCTCTCTTTTCTTCGTGAGTCCCGTGCGAGAAGTTTAATCGAAAAACATCAACTCCTGTATCGATTAATTTTCTCAACATTTCCTTTGAACTTGAAGCAGGGCCCAAAGTTGCAACAATCTTAACGGTATTTTCTCTAAACGACATTTGTATTCGATTCCAAGATTATTTAAAATTCTAAACTAAAATATTTAATAATAATATAATGACCATATTTTAAAATTATTCATTTTCTACTCGATTTGCGAGTTTCGTGAGTTTCTGGCGAAATTGTTTTCTTAGGTCTCGCAAGAGTTCAATCGAATGCAAATAATTTTCAACAGAAGTGAGTTCTTTTAACGCCAACAAATTGACCCTCATGCTTTTTGGGTAAAGCGAAAATTGAATCAGTCTCACATTATCGTCTCTCTTGATAATATCTCTTGTAAGATTAACTAATAAATCGGAGCTTTGAGAAGCTAAAGAGATGGCTAAAAAATATCGCATCTTCGGTCGTTTCGCATGATTTCGAACTATTATCAAGTATAGGTTGTTAAATTGTTTACTTAAATCGTATATATTATTTACTTCAAGCGTTTTTGGCGTTTTATCGACTATCTCAGAAATGTTAGAATGTTTTTCCTTGATTTTTTTAGCTTTTTTAAGGATATTTCTTTTTAAATAAGCTTCTAATGTTTCATAATTCACTTCATTTGACAAGGAACCAATACCATCATATTCTTTTATATCTATTTGAAGAAGAATGAAGTCTTTTTATTAAAATTAAGTGAAT
>JAEORV010000237.1 GCA_016840695.1 Promethearchaeota archaeon | reverse complement strand
AGTAAAATCACATGGACAAGCGAAAAAAATTCGCCAAACAATTCAGGAAAGAGTATTCAAAATGGAAAAAGGACAGGGTTTATTTTACATAGGTTTTTTTCTCAAATTGATTAAAAAGCATAATTTTTTTCTTTCTTTCTAAAAAAAAAGCACATGTTTTATTTTGTAGTTATATTAATTATAATCAAACACTACAAAATATATTTTTACAAAAAAGAGTATGTTAATATGGATCCTTGGAGCTCAGATAATATTGATGATGATGACATCGATAGAATCATAAAAGAATTCGGAATCGAGGTAGTATCAGAATCAGTAAGGCAAAAATTCATAAGCAATAGATTTTTCAGACGCAAGATTATTTTTGGACATCGTTCCTTAGACGATATAATTAAAGCAATTGAAAGCGACAAACACTGGGCAGTAATGAGCGGGATAAAACCTTCTGGCCCATTTCACTTGGGAACACTAACCACGGCATTGGAGATCGTAGAATTTCAAAAAATGGGAGCTAAAGCGTATTACTGCATCGCAGACATCGAAAGCTGGGAAGATAATGGCATTCCATACGAGGAAGCAGAAGAATCTGCGGTTGATAACCTTGCTGATATACTTGCCTTGGGTTTGGATCCAAAAAAATCTTACATATGGAGACAATCCAAAGAACCAATCGTAAAAAACGTGTGCTTTAAAGTAGGGCGCTTACTCACGCAAAACATGGTAAACGCAATATATGGTGAAAAACCATTCGGTCTTTACTTGGCTGCATTAATTCAAGTTGGAGATATCGTATTACCTCAATTAATGGATGGCCCCCAACCAACTGTTGTACCCGTGGGCATTGATCAAGACCCGCACATTCGTTTGACAAGAGATCTTACCAGACGGTATTATAAGGAAAAAATGGAGGGTAAAAAAATTGTTGAACCCGCCTTTTTCTTACCTGGAGCAACCTATCACAGGTTATTACCAGGATTGGATGGGACAGATAAGATGTCGAAACGAAATCCTAATAGTTATTTTACTTTTAATGAGCCTATAGAATCAATTACGAAAAAAGTGAGAGGTGCGCTTACTGGTGGTAGGAGAAACAAAAAGGAACAACAAGAACTTGGAGGAGAGCCTCAAAAATGCATGATATACAAGATACTGATGTATCATTTTGAAGACGACGACGAAAAATTAGCTGAAAATTTTGAACAATGCGTGAAAGGCGAATTATTATGTGGAGAATGCAAGAAAAACGCGGTAGAGAAAGTAGTGTCTTTCATTGAGGCTCATGAAGAGAAAAAGGAAAAACTCGTAGATAAAGCAAGGAAGATTCTTAACATCGAATGAGCTACATGAGAGTATTCATTATTTTCGAAACATCGATAATAAAGTCAGAAAACTTATGTAACAACGATTCTTTCTCAGATTCTTCAATTAACACGGAAATGTAAAAGGATTCTCCACCAATTTCTATTTTATGGAGATAACTCAACAAGCTGTTTTCTATAGATGTGAAATTATAATTTGATTCGTATCTTTCTTCCTGCATCCTTTTAAGTAAATATAGGTGTTCTTTGATCGATTCAAGCAGAACGATGTATGAATCCGGTCCGATTTCGTCAGCGTAAAATTCGCTGATGATAATTCCGTTCTCGTCAAAAATAATGAGCGAAGAGCAGTTTAAAGTCTTGAGATATGATTCTAAAAGATGCGATAGATCAAAGAACTTATCATCGAAAACAGAAAGAGCGTACGAGATTAATTGAATGATGCTTATTATGTCAAATATTGAAGTTTGTTGGAATAAGATTTTAAAGGTTGGATATTTGTCGAAAATAGATTCTCTTAGTTTATTTATCCTACCGTTAATAACTTCGTCTCCTCTTTTTTCGGGATCGAATTTATGAAAGGAAACGATTAATGGCACGTCCATGTCGTTTTCTTTAAAATATGTTAATATATTATCCAAATAATCAAGCGATGTCTCAAATCGATTCTCATCCAGAATATCTATGATATATAATAATAAGTTCGTGTCTGCGAAGTAGACATCTTGATTGTTTTTATAAAGCTCCCTATATTTTTCCTGACCGCCCATATCCCATGTATACACTTGTAGTCCAAGAAAACTAGTCTTATGATATTCAACCTTAATGGTGGGCTTCAATTCGGCAATATACTTGCTAAAGTCAAATTTTTTGTCAAGAGCCGTGAGAATACTCGTCTTACCCGCGTAATCAAGCCCTGAAATAATTATTTTAATTGAGTCGTCCAATTTAGTTCACATCGCTTAGACAAATTATAAAACTTTTCTTTGAATACATAATGCAAACTCATGATATTTAACTTTTTATATTAGGTTTTCTCGTGAAACAGAAAAAATATGAATTATATTTTTTTACTAATATCATTACCATATTACACCTAATACACGATCATAACACTTTTATTTATTATTGCATGTGAATCATCTTTTTTTAAACACCATGTTTTTAAAAAAGAGAGGATGTATGTGTTAGAATTGAAAAACGAGTTTTTGGAAAACTTAAATCACCAAATAAATCTGAAAAAAATAGAACAATTTAAAAAGAACCTGCCTTCATTTAGCGAGCAATTACAAGAATGCGATTTGGCAGTGCAGGAGTTAAGAGAAAAGTTCGAGGAAATCAAGCGTCGAGAAGCGTATAAAATCATCATAAACAAGCTTACAAAATTTGTTAAAAAAAATTAATTTTTTTTCAATTTTTTTGATTATACTGTTATTCTCCGATGATTGTTAGAGTTATTTCCCTGGTTCTTGGTTTTTCGTCAAATTCACAAAAGATAATCTGTTCCCAGCTGCCTAATAGCAATCGTTTATCTTTAAACGGGAATGTTTGAGATGTTTTAAGAAGAAAGCTTCGAAGGTGTCCCGCACCATTGTGATCGCCCCAGGTTCGATGATGTTTATAGTTCCTGTCGTAAGGTATGATATTCTCAAGAAAATCTTCGATGTCGTGCTTAACTAAACCTGGTTCGTATTCCGTGGTCGAAACACCTCCAGTAGATCCTGCATTATGGACATTAACGATTCCATTCTTGACATTGCTTTCGGTTATTGCGCTTTGAACTTGTTGCGTGATGTTGATTACATCGCAATATGGTTTTGTTTTCAATTGAAATCTTTTAAAAATGACGGTCATTATTATTCTACAATAAAGGTTATGATTTGAAATAATAAATTTAAAATTTTATATTAAATTATTTAATCTATAGTATCGCAAAATGTGAACATGGAATTGAAATGAGTGAACAATTAAAAGAATTCTATAAGAAAATCCATAATTCTAAAAACGATATTCCTGAATATGCCTCGATAATCGTGCGTCCTGGTAAAAAACTTCTAGATATAAAGATAAAGAAAGAAGTATCAAATATCTTGAAGATAATTGGGCACGAAGAGCAACGCAAGGGATACTTCCTTCATTCAGTTCACATCCCCTTAAAAAATTTAGGGTTGACAGCCGACGCAAAAAATAAAGAAATCCTACCTTATTTTGACGAACCTCGCAATATCACACGAGATAAAGCAACGAGAGAGTTTGTTGAAGAAATCATAAGGAAATACATTAACATCCTGCCGGACAAGAAAAAGCACTTTTTCAAGACAGAGCGCTTCAAGAAGAAAAAGGACATGCAAACGGGCGTAAAATTAAAGGGATTTTAAGCTCTAAAACATTAATCACCCTCGCAAGGGCATTCCCTCCAAATCAACATATTCATCATTCTTTGGTTTTCTTTGCCTGTAAGGATTTTTTTGATTTTTGATTTTTCTACCAAACGTGACGTATCCAGTGTGGCCAATCATTCGAACCTCGGGGCGGGTTGCGTTCTCTTTCACTTGTAAAGTTCTCCTTATTAATTCGTGGGTGTATACTTCAAAAAAATCGTTATCTCTCAAGGCAAACGTGGTTTTTTTTACTTGCTCGATCGTGGGAGAGAACGATACTAAAGTTCCGCTGAGTTTCAGGTTATTTTTTACCCTTTCGATTGCCATCCACGGTTGAGGCATGTCTAAAACAATGGAGTCGACATTAGAATGCTCTAAAGTATCACTTATTATATCACCATGTTGAATTGTCACGACATCTTGCAGGTTCGCCCTCTCAATATTTTTCTGCGCTCTCTTAAGAGACTTTTCTCTCACGTCGTAAGAATACACGTGTCCATTTGGTCGCACATAATTTCCTAAAATACAAGTTAACGCCCCCGATCCGGCACCAGCTTCTATTATAACGCTTCCAGGACCGATTCCAGAATAAATTAAGATTAATCCAGCGTCTTCGGGGTAAATTATTTGTGTCTTTCGACTCATGTGAAGGACATAGTCAGAAGGTAAAGGTTTGAGCACGAAGAATTTATAACCTTGATTTTCGTAAGGTTTTGAGAAGATTATTGTTCCAAAAGGCTTGCCTATTAG
>JAEORV010000236.1 GCA_016840695.1 Promethearchaeota archaeon | reverse complement strand
GTTATGCAAATATCTTACCAACTTGGAGAGGAAATTTAAAAGCCTACCAAGACGCAGGTGCCATTGTTGACGAAATTTTAAACACATCAATAATTTTACCACATGAGATTAAGTATTCATCGAAAGCAGTTAAATCGCTAAAGAAACCAAACTCTAAAGAGATTTTAAAGATCGCTCAGAATTTAGTTGCAGATTCTGAAAGGCAATATTTCTTTATTGGTCAACTCTTAACTTTAGCAACTGATAAGCTTGACAAGGATCTTGCAGAAATATTCATGGGAATCAAGGAATTACGAGATAATAAATTGCTGATACCTATAGAAATCTCTGCTATTGAAGAAAAACCAATTTCAGAACAAGAATTAAATCTCATCAGGCAAAAAGTTTCACAGCTAACTCATCTTGCACCAGAGGTAACTGAAAAACTTGTTAACGATATAGCATCAATAGCGAGTCCGGCTGAACGAGAAGCATTTCTCGTGAGTTTAGGAGAACATCAAACGATAGTATCGGCTCCAGTTAAAGGAGGTGCTGCGGTAATAGATAGCGCAAAATCTGCTAAAAAGGAGATAAAAGGATTGTTAAATAAGGCTTCGAAAGCAGAAAAACAAGATGAATTCACAAAAGCTTTAGAAATTTATCACAATGCAGCTGTACTTGCTTCAAACTACGAACTTACAAAACTTACTGATGAAATAAACGACTTGATAAGAAAAGCTACTATTCACGAATCTACCCATAAATTGAATGATTACGAAGCGAAAGCTAAAAAAGCTGAAAAAACTGCTAAATACAAGGAAGCTGCCCGACTTTATCAACTAGCATCGGATACAGCCTCACAAATCTTTAAATTAGGCAGAACAGACATGACAAAAGAAGTCAAAAGATTAACAAATAAATCAAGGGAATGTGAAAGATTAGCAGAATAATTCAGTTAATCCAATAATAAAATAATATAAAAAAAACAAAAAAAAATTTTTATCCTTCTCTTATACCATCTTCAGTTATACTAAAGATAGCTTCACCTTCGGGTAAATTAGGAGCATCGATTATCTTAGCTACCCTCTGAACACCCTTACCTTTTCTAAGATAAACTCTAATCGTTGACCCATGAGCAACTACATTTCCTCCCGCTGCTTGTAATGGGTTTCCGTAGAAAACGTCTGGTTTTGCTTGTACTTGATTCGTTACGAGAACAGCCAAGTCTGTATGTATATCACATAACCTTAAAAGATCGTGAAGATGTTGATTAATGAGTTGTTGTCGGTTTGCAAGTGTTCCCCGTCCGATGTATTCGCTTCGGAAATGACCGATTAAGGAATCAACAATTATTAATTTAATATTTTTTTCCTTGATGAGGTTTGCTGCCTCTTTGATTAAAATAACTTGATGATCGGAGTTGTAAGCTCGTCCGAAAATAATGTTTTTCAATACTTTCTTAGTATCGAGATCTAATGCTTCAGCCATTTGGATTATACGTTCAGGTCTGAAAGTCCCTTCAGTATCAATATACAACGCATTACCATCTAATCCTCCGAGTTCTCGAGGTAATTGAACATTTACGCATAGTTGATGCATAATTTGAGTTTTACCAGTCCTAAATTCTCCAAAAAACTCTATAAGAGACCCCGTTTCAGCTCCCCCTCCTAGTAATTCATCGAGTTCCGTACTCCCTGTTGTTATTCGAGCAATGTTTTTCCTCTTCTCCCATATATCCTCAGCAGATTTGAATCCTATTTTTAACTTCTCCATTGATGCTTTAATGAGTTTCGCAGTAGTTTTTTCTCCAATTCCACTTTCATTGATTATAATTTTTGGAGGAGTGTATGCGATTGCTTCGAGGCTATCGAATCCTGCCTTGATTAATTTGCTGAGAGTAGCATCACCTACCCCAGGGAGACTTTTTACTGCTTGAATACATTCATCTTTTTCTTTTATTTGAAGAATCCCATCTTCCAAATCAATATTTTCTTCTTCTATTTCATTAAATGCTTCGAGCAGTTCAGCTTCCTCATCGTAATCGAGGTCATCAATATCTGGAACTTCTAATTGAATATTCTCCCCTTCTGAACCTTCCTCTTTTTTTTCACCATCTCCTTTATCAGAATCGTTTTTTAGGAAAAATTTCAAGTGATCTTTATAGATCTTTCCTTTAGTATGATTACGATTGCATTCAGGACAAAAGTATTCTTGTCCCATTTCAAATTCGCTTTCATTATTCTCTATTTCCATGACATTAGCCAAAATTATTCACTTTTAAATTTAAATTATCGTGTTATTTTTAAACATAATACCTTAATTAAGATATAATTTCAATGGACAATATTTTAAATGAAATAGAGTATCGATTTTCAAATTTTCTTGGAACAAAATGAGATTAAAAACAAGAGATTTATTGAATACTTTTCACTTGTTCTGAAACCTTTCGCATTTCGATAAAACAAGTATCCATTCGTGCGTCAATATCCAGGCAAACAGCGATTATTAATTCTTTTCCCGCTTCCATGACAACGAAATTTCCTTCATCTCCCTGAAGGATGCAAACATCTAAAATTCCCGACTTTAATTCAATGAGAACTCTTTCTGCGACAGAGAGTATGGTTGCTGTCATTGCAGCTAATTTAATATCTGAAATCCCTTCTTCCAGTATTGCTTGTACAATAAGACCTTCCATCGATACGATTGCGGCAGATCGAACACCATCAATATTATCATATATATTTTGAAGTAAGAAGAGAAGTTGTTCGTCTGACATCGATGTTTTACCTTATTGTTATAACAGTTCTATTAAATTATTATTTAAATAATAATTATCCAATATTAATTTAAGGTTTTAGGAAACAAACCATTTTTTATTACTAATGGTACAATAAAAAAAATATTATAAAAATCTATACAAACTATTAAAAATATCAATTTATAAAAATTCTTAAATTCTCGAGTTCTTTACTTGTTATTTAAGCATAAATTGGTGAAATGTGATTGAATATAAAATTAAAACTTGAAAATTACCCAGAGGTTAACGAAGCGCAATTAAATGATTCTATAAATGTTATTACAAGGAATAAAGAAAAATGGTCAGAACCATTTTTTATCGACACGAAAACTCATGTGAACATGGAAAAAATTGCTCAAGCTTCTCAAGATTTCTTGAAAGATGAAATCAATAACATAATTGTGTTGGGAACTGGAGGATCAATACAAACTCTCTTAGCTTTAAAACATTTATCTAAGAAAAAGATCTATTCCATTACTAGTTCTCGAGCAGTAGAACTAAAGCAATGCATTGATGAGACATCCCCTGCAGATTCTGTTGTGATTCCAATATCGAGAGGAGGCGAAACATTAGATGTTAATGCTTCAATTGGAATCTTCTTGGAAAAGGGATACAAATTTCTAGGACTTTCGTCCAAAGGAACTATGAATGAAATGTTACAAAAAATTGGATGCCCCATCTTGGATGTGCCTGATTTATCAGGACGTTTTGCAGGTTCTATTTCTAATGTGGGAATCGTTCCAGCTCATCTTTCTCAAATAAATATTCAAGATTTTTTGAATGGTTTAGAGGAAGGATATAGAGATTTTATGAATCTCAATAGAAATGCCGCAATGATTTTTGCTTCATATCTCTATGGTTTATACAATAAAGGTTATAAAGTTGTTTTTTCCATGCCCTATTCTAATAATCTTGAAGGAAGTGTTGGATTATTCGTGCAAGAGATCTCTGAAAGTACGGGAAAGGACGAAAAGGGAATAATGGGTGCTTATCAATCCGCCCCGCTTTGTCAGCATTCTGTATTAGAATATTTATTGGGGGGAACTAAGGGAACAGTAGTTCCAATTATTTGGACAATTGAAAACGAGATTAATGACATGGTGTTACAATCGTCTATAGGATATGTTAATGGTCAATCAGCACAAACTATAGTAAATCATCAAGCAGATGCAACTTTTCAGGCTCTAATTGAACAAAGCGTACCTTCTGCCAAGATTTCGATTGAATCTCCAGACGAGTCTAACATTGGTAATTTAATTGCGTTTATTCAATCTACAGTGTATTATCTTTGCTTGTTATTGGACGTGAATTGGGCAAATAACCCAAAAGTAGTAATTGGGAAAAAAATATGCAACGAAGCTCTTATGAACAAAATTTCCTCAGGAGAAAGAGAATCCATAAGAAAAAGAATTGCTGAACAAAAATTTTAAAATTTTATCCTTCGATTATTTTTTGTTAATAAACGCGTCGTAGAGAACATTTATTGCTTTTTTACAATCGTCTCTTTCAATAATTATCGTGATGTTTAATTCTGAGGAGCCTTGAGTGATTGCCCTGATATTAATACCATGATCTCCAAGTGTTGAAAAAACTTTTCCCGCAACATCAGGATGTTGAAGCATTCCAGCACCAATAACTGCAAGTAGGGAGATGTCGTGATCAATTTTAATATTGAACCATTGCTTGCCAA
>JAEORV010000235.1 GCA_016840695.1 Promethearchaeota archaeon | reverse complement strand
AATTTTCCTCCTGGAAAGGACATTTCGCCTCTATGTCGTGTTCCTTTATTCGTCCGATGTATGAGTACTAATTCATAGGGTTTTTCTTCGTGGGGGATGATGGTAAATAGTACCGCGGAAGGCGTGAAGAAATCATCTTTTAGTGAAAATCTCGACGGAGAATCATACGAGAATATCTTTTCTCTTATTAATTTTTCGTTGAAAATAAAGTTCGGAGGTTCCATGCTTTTAGTAAAAAATTTAAGATAATAACTATTAAAAATAATAATATTCTATATTCTAAAAATATTATTTAGCACGTGAAACGACATGAAATTGCCGAAGGAATTAAGAGAAAGAAAGGAGCTTACAGGAGCAGCAAACAAGGCGAAAGCATGTTCCGTTAGAGATTGTTCCGAACCAGCTATACGTTCCCTCTCTGAAAATAAATGGAATACATATATTGAGAAGACGGGTTTAATCACGGAAGAAAATAAGCAACACAAGATTTTCTTATGCAAGGCCCATTATAAAGAAGTAAACAAGGTCAGAAAATCCCAAGAAAAAATGTACCAGAAAAAGGGATTTCTAGATAATACATCTGCGGCAAGAAAAGGTAAGTATTTAGGCGAATGATTAGGGTTTTAAATCATTACGTGAGATTCATTTGCGCGTACAATAAATCGATCAAACCAAATTGACCTTCGATTATTCCAAATGTTAACAAGGATAAGGCAATTAATAGTATTATTATTCCTATGAGCGTCTTTCTCATTTTTATAATCAAGTGAGATAATTATTAAAAGCAAATAAAAATTTCTATTTCTTTTTGATCAAGGATTCTAATGTTTTTATTTTTGCACCTAATTTATCAAGTTTAAGCTTGAAATCGTTATCAGATTTCTTAAACTCATCTTGCGTGATTTCCTTAGCAGACAAACGCCCTTTATTGAGTTTACGCTCTCCAGTCATTTCTGCTTTCTCGGTTTTTAATTCTTGAATCCATAGCTTGATACCCATCATTAATTCGGCCAACTCTGTTTCTGCGTTAGTTACTTCTCCCTTATATTTATCTCTTAACTTCTCGAAAGTTTCCTTGTTCATTTTTTTCAATCGGTATTCTTTAGTGAGATTTCTAAGTTGGTCTTCTTTAGTTTCAACGGTTTTATTGAGTCTTTTTACTATAAATATATCATCCATGTTTCCTTTTATGGACTCTTCTTCTTCTTTAAGTTCAGTTATTAACGTCTTAACGGCTTCAAGTTTCACGTTTACACTAGTCTTAAAATCAAAATCCGTCTCATATCGTGATTCTTTTGTAGATTTCAATATGTCGTTTAATTTGTCAGTTAATACCTTTTTATTAAATTGAATGTCTGTAGATTGAATGTAGAGATCTATTTGTTCTTTTACATCATCAGGAAGCGGAGTTGCTTTTGCTAAGCTTATTTTTTCTTTTTTCTTCTCTTCCTTTTCGGATATCTCTTCTGTAACTTCTTCCTTTAATGCTTCTTCTATTGATTCTTCCTTTTCAGGTTCTGGTTCAGGTTCCTTTTCTTTTTCTGGCATTTTTTCTTTCTTATGTTTCTTTTCGTCCTTTGTAACATTGCTAAGACGCGGTTTGCCACAGAAAATGCAGAATTTGTCACTTTCCTTTACTTCCGAACCACAATATACGCAGAATTTTGCCATTTAAAATCCTTTTTATTTGTGAGTTTAGTTTTTATTTAATTTCTAATAAAAATATTAGTTAACTAATTATAAAATTATTTGAGTCCAATTTTTATATTTATTTTTTCAAGTAAAAAAGATTTTACAGCTATATTTTTATATACAATTTGTTTATTGAAATATGGATTGGTTTGATCAATGAAAAAATATAAAAAATGAATCAAGATGGATTATAATTACGAAACCTTTGAAAATGTAATAATTTATGAGTTTTTCATGCCTTTAACAAACGAGAGGCTCTTAAGATCGGCTTTAGATGACATGTTCTTTAAAGATACTGTAATTTCAAGGTTAGAAAATATTCCAGCTGTAGAATTGAATGCATATTTTCCAATTAAAGACTTAGAAAATGAAGGAAAATACATCGAACGATTATGCAATTGGATTTCAAAACGATTTGTAGGATACTCAATAGAGACCGTGAGCGGAAGACTTAAAGCTGGTGCGCTGAAAACTTACGCTGAAGCGGGTAAATTGCTCTCTAAAGGATTATCTTACTTAATTGATGAAACTACTGCAATTGTTCGTTTTATATTTCCTGTAGGGGGTTCAATGCACGAAGATTCTGATTTTGAGCGAAATCATTCTTCAAAAGTAGATAAGGAAAGCATTTACAGGGAAGCAAATCAAATCAAGTTTTGTTTTAAGAAATTATTTGTAAAGAAGATACTAGAGGTTGTACCAGCAGAAAACGAGATTTGGATGCTCGAAAGTGGTTTAAGAGCAAAATTACACATTTGGAAAAAAGAAGGATAATAGAGTAAGCGTGATTGGTTTTTCATTATTGCGTAAATTGTTAAATTAAAATAATTTTCAAGTATTATTAAATATCAATTCAAAATAGTAAATCATTTGTACGATAAATTACATGGAAATTGAAAAACAAATTCCCGTGCATGTGGGACTTTTCGGTCACATCGACAGCGGGAAAACAGCTGTAGTTGAGCAATTAAGCGAAATAATTTCGACAGCAGGCATAGACGCTCACCCGCAAAGTAAAGAGAGAGGTATAACCATTGATTTAGGATTTACTAGTTTTGTTCTTGATAAATATCTTGTCACGCTAGTAGACGGTCCTGGTCACGCAGATTTGATAAAAATTAGCGCATCTTCAGTAGAAATAATTGATTGCGCGCTTATCGTAATTGACATAAATAAGGGGCCTCAAATTCAGACCGGCGAACATATCATCATGATTGAAGCGCTTGATATTAAAAACATAATCGTTATTTTGAATAAAATAGATCTTTATCGAGGAAAGATTGAAGAGGAAATAGAAAAAACAAAAAATTTCTTTGCTACCACTTCTTTTGGTTCAGAAGTTCCAATATTCACGGTTTCTGCAAAGGAAAAGCGCGGATTCGAGGAATTAAAGGAAGGAATACTAAGAATTATCAATAATCTGGAGATTAAAAGAGAGCTTGAAGGGAGCTTGATCATTCCAATAGATCATCATTTTTTAATAAAGGGGAGAGGGGCAATAATCACGGGAACGATACTAAAAGGAAAGTTAAACTTGGGTCAAAATCTAGAAATACTACCAATAAACGCGTCCGGGAGAGTAAAAAACATAGAAACATTCCATCAAAATATCAAATCGGCTAAAGCTGGAGACCGCGTCGGAATTAATATAAAAAATTTAGACGTGAAGAAGATCTATAGGGGATGCATAGCTACAAATGATAAAAGTAAATTTAATCTATGCGAGATTTTTGAAATCGAGGTCAAGAACAACAAGTTATTTAAACCTGACACTCGCTTCGGCACTCAAGTACACGTTACTATTGGGATGTTAACCGTTGTAGGAAGAATATACCCTTTTTACGAGCTAGATGGAAAAAGGATTCAAATGACGGCTTCAAACGAGAGCGAGGGATTTAAAGCGATTTTATGGTTAAACGAGAGAGTTTTATTACACAGAGAGAAAAATTTAATGCTCTTAAGTCGATTAGACTTGCCACCTACTACTCTTAGGATATTAGGTTCAGCAAAAATTACTAAATTTTACGATAAAGAGAATGTTCCGTTGCTCTACAAGTATAAAGTTAAAAAGGGGCGAATAAAGAATCCAGATCACCCTCAAGGAATAATATGTACCGGGCTTTCCCAGAGCGCAATCGGAGCAAAAAAAATGGTCGGTAAAAAGTTAGAGCCTCCTTTTACTAAAATAATTTCGACATTTGGTACTAAAGGAGCTGTCGTTGTAGGGATTGAGAGCAAGGATGTAAAAATCAACATGGGCGATACCGTAGAATTAAAAGAATTGAGAACTTTCCGCTTAAAAAACATTTAAATTTCTATAAATTATTATATCATTAAGTGAGCTGGTAAAAATGTCGAATGATCAATGGAATGAAATTGATGTTAGTCAAGACATGCTTGACGAGATTATGCGTTCCTTGGAAGAATTAGAAGGTAGCACGGATTTAGAGGGGACTGCTATAGTTTCAAAAACGGGACTTAGAATTGCGAGTTCTGAAACGGCAGATATCATAGCTGACATTTATTCTGCAAGCCCCGCCACGTTAATTTCTTTAGGAGAGAAGATTTCTCAAGATTTAGACCAAGGGGAATTACAAGAAATCGTGATTAAAGGAACAAAAGGGTACACGATCATCCTCGTTACGGGAGAAAACGATAATTTCATGCTTTTTACCAACTGTTCCAAGGGATATAAATTAGGATACTATTTCCATAAGATCCGCAAGGCTTACAACGAAATGAAACCTCTCCTTGATAAAATCATGCCTGAGCAGGCTTAATCTTTAACTATTTTTATTTAAAA
>JAEORV010000234.1 GCA_016840695.1 Promethearchaeota archaeon | reverse complement strand
TATACTGGTTTTCTTATTTTTTTCAAGTACCGATATAAAATGAACAATCAATCGCTTGAATTTAAAGTTTCTTTCTACATGATCGCTTGTATAATAATTACGATAGAAGTCCTTTATCTTATGGATCTCTTTCACAATAACTTCATTTTAACAGCAATTCTTTTCCCAATGGGAACAGTTGGAATTTTTATGTCCTTTCCATATAGCATAAAGACTATTCGAACACAAGAAGAAACCATCAAACAAAGAACTGAAGATTTGACTTCAATTTTAAACGCTAGTTCAGGAGCCTCTATTACTATCGCGAATAATACAACCGAATTAGCAGCAAGTGCAAGAGAAATAAACGCTTCAGCTGAAGAAATAAATAGCACTATTTTAGAAATAGCAAGCAAAGCAAAAGAACAAAGCAAATCTTTTAAAGAAATGACCGAAATGACCAAAAAAATAAAGGTTATAACTAAGGTCATCACAAATATTTCAGATCAAACAAACCTATTGGCGTTAAACGCAAGTATCGAGGCAGGACGAGCAGGTGAGCACGGGCGGGGTTTTGCAGTCGTTGCCGATAGAGTGCAGAAATTAGCAGAAGAATCAAAAGGCGCCGTGGAAGAAACAAATGAGATCGTTAACATCGTGACAAAAATGATCGAAAACGCTTCTACGGACATTCAAGAAATTTCAGACGCCATGGTAGGTATTAGTTCTTCCACGGACGAACAAACAGCCTCAATAGAGGAAGTTTCTACTACAATAAATGTATTGAAAAATGAGACCGATAAATTGAGTGAACCCTTGGTTAAATTTACTAACGCGAAAAAATCAAAAACATCTTAGAGAAACGACTCGTAAAATTTGATTATTATGGAAGAAATTAAAGTATTAGTCACAGGAGCGTTTGGACATCTTGGAACCCATACGCTTCAAGCCCTTTTTGAAAACCCACGAGCAGAAATTACCGCATTTGATATAAAATCGAAAACTTCAAAGAAGATAGCAAAAAAATTACGTAAAAAAGGAGAATTCGAGGTTATTTGGGGAGATATTCGCGATAAAGATTCCGTATTTAAAGTTGTCGACGGACAAAATTGTATTATACATTTAGCTGCTCTGCTACTTCCTACAACAGAAGATAATCCAACTCTCGGTAGGGAAGTTAATGTGAACGGCTTGATCAATGTTATTGAAGCCGCCGAACGTCAAGATCCCATGCCACGACTCGTGTTTACTAGTAGCATTGCCACTATGGGACCTTCATCTCCAGATCTTCCTCCCCGAAAAGTAAAAGATCCCCAGATTCCATTAAATGAATATGGTAAAACTAAGATAGAAGGCGAAAAATTACTTCGAGCAAGCAATCTCCCTTGGGTAATTCTTCGAGTTGGGATGGCATCGCCTTTCAAGGTAACGGAGTACATGATGAATAATTTGTTTGAAATACCTCTAGATCAAAAGGTTGAAATACTCCATGCTAAGGACGCAGGATCTGCATTATCTAATGCAATCGATGCAGATGTCGTTAAAAAGACCCTGTTCCTCGGTGGAGGCGAAAGCTGCCGCCTTACACAACGGGAGTTCTTGACAAAACAATTCCAATCTGTCAATATTATAATGCCTCCCGAATCTGCCTTTCGGGTACCAAAATCTCCTGATGAATGGTTTTACACGCATTGGATGGACACGGAAGAATCAGAATATCTTTTGAACTACCAGAACCACTCTTTTGACGATTATGTGAAAGATTACATAGAATTTATTGGATTCAAGCGTCATATAATTAAACTGGTTAAGAACAAGGTTTTGGAGTCAATGTTAAAGAGCTCTACCTACTATAAAAAACCATAAATAAGATAGAATATTTCTTAATCCGCAAGAAGCTCGTTAAGTTTATTATCAATTATTCTATCTATTTTATCTTGAATATCTTGCCTAATATTTGATGTATCTTTTAATACGGGTTTTGTTTCTATGAAAATAGCCGTGACAAGCTGCCTGATTAAATTATGGTTTATTTCTCCCTTATTAATAAACACAAAATAGATTATTTTCGTTAATCCGAACAACTCCTTGGTCACCGTAACGATGTTTGACATTTCTTTACTCGTTCCAAATGATATCGTGGCTATTTCTTCATTAAATAATGTCTTTCCTAACGTGCCTATTGCGGAAATTAAACCACTCAAGAGAATAGGATCAATATCTATGAAGTTTTCGTCAATACGCTTCGCGTAGAAAGGATACCCGCGATTATCACATATTAGGATTGATTGTATAATTGTTAAAACCCTTTATAATATCTTTTAATTATGATCTTCTTATATTACAAAATTCTGGACATTATTTAAATTAATATCACAAAATTTATTAATGAAATAATGGTTATAGAAAGAATTGCATGAAAATAGAATTAAGTATTGAGTTCTTTCTTTAGTTTTTCGATCTCGTCCTGTACAGCCTGTTTTGATGCAGCTCCAGCTTCTTCAAGAGAGATTTCTTCGTCGGGGATGTATTCCAAATCTCCCTCTGGGATATCGGGCATTTGACCCCCTTGTTCTAACAACATCTCGGTTTCTAATTGATTTAATTCGGCTGTAACATCGATTCCAAGGTCAATTTCTAAGTCCCCGCCCATGATCTCAGCAGATTCTTCAATTTCCGATACATAAGCATCTGCTTCTTCGGAAATCTCTGCGATCTTGGCGGGTGCGGCCTTTATCGCAATATCTTTTAATTCGTCTCTTATGGCCCCCATCGTGTTACCCGTAGAGAGAATGAGCTTGCCTTCTTCTATTGCATCTAACTGTCTTTCTATTTTAATTCGCATGTTATTTGCGCGATCAACTTTCATGGAATATTGCTTGTACTGGATCAAGTAATTCTTTGCTCGATCTTTTTCTCCACGTTTTAAAGCAATTTTCGCGTTCTTACGGCTGATATTAGCTTTTTTGGAGTAGCTCCTATTTATTAGACTAAGCCTTTGGATATGAGACTTAGCAGTCGTTATAGTTTTGTCCATTTCTTCTCCTTTCTTCGGAAATAATTTTTTCTTGAGCGCCACTTTTAATTCGACTCCATTTTTAGTAGTTTTAATTTTCTATTATTATAATGATTTTATTAACTTAAAAATTTACTTTCGGAAGATAAACATTTTAACTCATGTAATTTAAATAAACTTAAACTTATATTTCTTGTAGGGTCCAATTTTTAAGTTATTGATAACAAAGAAAATGAAGAGAATTATTTTAGATTTTAAGTCCAAAAGCAGCGATTTTAAACAGTTAGTTCAAGAAGCCTTTAATAAAGACATCCTTGACTTTTTGATATCGAAAAACACTCATGTAGAATTTGAAAAAATTGAGCGAGTAAATTTATTTTCGAAAAACGCATCTATTAATCCAAAATATTTAATATACGACGATTTAGAGGTGCTAAACCAAAAATTAGAGGAAGGAGGCGGTCAGGGAAATATTGGGTTTTACATTGAATTAAAATCAAAGGAAGACGAGTTAGAAATCAAGAACCTTTCCAAAACCGGGCAAGTTGATTTTATAATCGTGTCAGCAAAAGACTGGAAAATAATTCCCTTTGAGAATCTAATCGCAGAAATGCATTCGAACGACACTGAATTAATAGCTGAAGTCGAAGACGTGAAAGAAGCGGAACTAATGCTTAAGACGCTTGAAGTGGGCGTTGACGGAATCCTGATGACGCCTAAGCATGCAAACGATATCGTGGACTTAAAGAAACTTGCTCATACTACATTTTCAATTGAGTTGACTAAAGCGAAAGTTCTCAGCATTAAAACCATTCCAGAAAGCGAGCGAGTTTGCGTTGACACGACGTCGCTCCTCCATCCCGGAGAAGGGATGCTTATCGGTAGCACCGCAATGGGTTTCGCGTTAGTTCATGCAGAGGTATTTGAAACCCAATTTGTCGCATCAAGACCTTTCCGCGTGAACGCTGGGGATGTTTCAGCGTATATTTTGGTACCTAACGACGATCCAGCAAAAGTATATAGGACTAATTACTTGAGCGAACTGAAAGGCGGAGATAACGTGTTAGTAGTGAACACTAAAGGAAACGCAAGAATTGTCTCTGTTGGGAGAGTTAAAATCGAAACCCGGCCAATGTTAAGATTTGAATTAGAAGTATCTAAAGGAGAAAAAAAGATAGCAATAAATAGCATATGTCAAAACGCTGAAACCATACGGTTAGTGGATTCAAAAGGCAACGCTAAATCTGTTGTCGATATCAAAGTAGGGGACGAGATTTTAGTTCATTTAGGACCTGGAGCAACTCATTTTGGCACGGCAATTAAGGAAACGATCATTGAAAAATAAGTTATTTATACAAAAAAAGCCTCGTGAAAAAAAATATTGTTAAAATATATAAATTTTTAATTCATTATATAGAAAATGAAAAAGATATTAGAAACTATTTGTTAGATTCTTATCATGACGACTTATTGGGCCCCTCTCCTTCACGTATATCAGCCATACACTC
>JAEORV010000233.1 GCA_016840695.1 Promethearchaeota archaeon | reverse complement strand
CTACCTATACATTATTTTAAGTTATTGATTAATAAAATGAAATTAGACCCTCGTCAGGGTACCTGTAGTGGTAAATCCTATATCTATAAAAAAGGTTTACTTGTCAGTGAGCGAAAAGGAGATGACACATCACTGGGTATGACTAAGTTTTATCGTGTTTCTTGTTTTAAAGAGATTGGAGGATTTGTGCACGAAGTCATGTGGGATGGTATTGACTGTCATCGTTGCCGGATGTTGGGCTGGAAAGCTAGTAGCTGGGATGAGCCTGAATTAAGATTTATTCATTTAAGACCAATGGGATCAAGTCAGCAAAATATTTTTGTTGGCCGTATGCGACATGGCTTTGGACAGTACTTTATGGGAACTGGATTTGTATATATATTGGCAAGTGTAATTTTCCGTTTAAATGAGAAACCTTATATATTCGGTTCTCTTGCTGTGTTATGGGGCTGGCTTCGCAGTGCTTTGCTTAGAATGGATCGTTATGATGATCCTGAATTCAGAAAATTTCTAAATCACTATCAGTGGCGATCACTTTTAGTCGGAAAAAAACGAGCATTAGCTGAAATTGAAAGTCATTGGTAAAAAATTTCTTATGAATGACGACTATAACAGGGATTTATATTGCATTTGTGGATTGCCATTTGATGCAATTACCTCCATCGAGGCTGCATCAAAAGTTATTGAATCAGTTGAAAATCGTAATCAATGTTTTCTATCGACTCCTAACCTTAACTTTCTTATTGCATGTGAAAAAGATGTTGACTTTAGAGACTCAGTTATAAATAGTGAGCTAAGTATTGCTGATGGCATGCCAATTATCTGGATAGCAAGACTATTGGGGTTACCATTCCAAGATCGTATTGCAGGATCATCGCTTTTTGAACAATTAGGTAAAGCGACAGATGCAAAAAAGATATTAAAGGTGTTTTTTTTTGGTGGTGAAGAGGGGATAGCAAAACGCGCTTGTGAAAAAATTGCACAACTGTATCCAGCAATGCGCTGTGGAGGGTATATTAATCCAGGTTTTTACTCCGCCTACGAAATGTCAAAAACTGAATACATTCAAATAATAAATGCTAGTCAGTCAGACTTTTTAGTTGTTTCATTAGGTGCACGAAAAGGACAGGCCTGGATTGAAAACAATAGGAATTTTCTATCTGTGCCTGTCATATCTCATTTAGGCGCAGTAATTAATTTCGTTGCTGGGAGTGTAAAGCGGTCACCAATAATAATGCAAAAAATGGGCTTAGAATGGTTATGGCGCATTAAAGAAGAACCAAATCTTTGGAGGCGCTACCTCCATGATGGTTTTGCGCTAATCAGGTTGTTAGTAAATAAAGTTTTTCCATATGCCCTTTGGATGAAGATGAATAGACGTCACATTTCTTATGAAAAGCCTGTTATTGAGAAAGTTGCAAATTCTCAATCAAATGAAGTCCATCTGCGACTTTTGGGATCATTTCACCAAGAGGCCCTTGAGGAGTTTCGTTCAATTTTGAGAGACTTAGCAAAAAATCAACAGAATTTAATTCTGGATTTAAGTGGGGTATCTTATATAGACTCAGCCTTTTTGGGGCTTATTTTAATTCACAGAAAACACTGTGTATCGCTTGGTAAAACAATTGAATTTAAGCATATTCCTACCGATGTTCGTAAAATCTTTAATTGGTGCGGTGCAAATTTTCTTTTGGAAGCATAATAACTTGTATCAATATCATCATCATATGATCTTCTACTCTGTTTTGTTGAGTGTTTCTCTAGATTAGCTGTTTTTTCCTAGGTAGAATTGCCTTATTAAAACTTTAAGAAAATTATTGTTTATGAAAGGATTTCTTGAAAAAACAGGTTTGACAATTCCACAAGTTGTTTTTTTATCTATTGTTTTGATGTTGGCAATAGTATCTTTTTGGGGCGGGTTAAATAACTTAGTTATCCGGTGGACCCAAAGAGAAGAGTACAGCCATGGTTTTTTCATTCCCCTCATAAGTCTAATGTTTTTATGGCATCGTCGTGATGCGCTTCTAAAAAGCATTGGTAGTCCTTCATGGATTGGCATATTGCTAGTGATATGTTCAATATTGTTGCTCATTACTGGTGAATTAAGTGCTTTATTTATTCTGATCCACGGTGGTTTTGTTTTACTGTTATTAGGCTTAGTGTTAGTTATTGGCGGGTGGACTCTTCTAAAGGTTTCGTTATTGCCATTAGTTTTTTTAATTTTTGCTATACCCATGCCATATTTTATTGATGCCCAATTAACATGGGGATTGCAGATTATTTCTTCTAAGTTGGGTACCGACATCTTACGTTTGTTGGGGGTTTCAGTATATTTAGAAGGTAATGTTATTTCTCTTGCTAATTATCAATTACAGGTTGTTGAGGCTTGTAGCGGCCTAAATTATCTATACCCTTTGCTTAGTCTTGGTTTTCTCGCTTCTTACCTTTTTTCGGCACCTCTCTGGCAGAGATCTATTATCTTTTTGTCTACGATTCCAATTACTGTTTTTATGAATAGTTTTCGAATTGCAGTTATCGGTGTTTTGGTTGATCTGTATGGAATAGAAATGGCGGAAGGTTTCCTTCATTTTTTTGAAGGATGGGTTATTTTTATGGGTTGTGGCATTTTATTATTAGCCGAGATTTGGTTATTTGACAGGCTTGGTTCAAAACGTCGATTAGGAGATTTGTTAGTCGTTCCCGTTGTTTCTCCAGCAGTACCGAAATCCTTTAATAATAAATCATTCATAAATAATCGTAGCGTTCTATTATTTATAATTATGGGCATTTTTATGGCCATTTCTATGATCGTGTTAAATATAGGTGACAGAGAGGAAAAACAGGTTGATAGAAAGCAGTTGTCGAGTTTTCCATTAGAAATTGGAAAATGGAGAGCACGAGAGGATTATTTACCTTCGATTGTAGAAAATAAATTAAAAGTAGATGATTACTTATTAGCTGATTATTACCATTCAAATAAAGAATGGGTGAATTTTTATGTGGCTTATTATGCAACTCAAAGAAAAGGAGCATCACCACATTCTCCTCGTGTGTGTATACCTGGAGGTGGATGGCTCATATCTGATATTAGGGAAGTGATTTTGGACTTTCCAGGAGTCGAGCCTTTTCAAGTCAATCGGATTGTAATAGAGAGAAATGATCAAAAACAAATAGGTTACTATTGGTTTGAACAACGAGGCCGTCGAATTGCAAATGAATATATGATGAAGTGGCATCTACTAGTTGATTCATTATTAATGAATCGAACTGATGGTGCCCTTGTGCGTGTCATGACGACGGCTTCAAACGAACAAGATGATGCGATTATAGATGAACGCTTAAAGAATTTTATAAGCCAATCGATAGAACATCTGTCTAACTTTATACCAGGGAAATAGACAATTATTTGACGCTTCTCTGTGAGAAATCTAAGGAAAAAAAGAATGTTACGTTCATTACATAATTTCATAATATCAATTTGTATGGTGGCGTTATTAGCCGGCTGTAGTTCTCCGGAGGAGAAAGTAGAAGAGTTTTATCAAAAAGGAATGTCTTTTCTAGAACAAGAGAAATTGGGTAAGGCAAAAATAGAATTTAAAAATGCCCTTCAGATTGATAAAAAAAATGTTAAGTCTTTATATGCTTTATCATTAATCGCGGAAAAAGAAAAAAACTTTAAAAGTAATTATCAATTTCTAAAAAAAGTTGTTGACCTAGACCCTAATCATTACCAAGCTTTATTGAAATTAGGCAAATTTTTACTTGTAGTAAATCAGCTTGATCAGGCGCTTTCTATCAGTCAAGAGTTAGTTATAAAATACAGCGATGATCCTGAGGTATTAGCACTTCATGCAGGGATACTTTATAATCTGGCAGATGCTCAAAAGGCTGTAGTTTTTTCCAAAAAATCACTCGAATTAGATCCTAATAATATTCAAGCTTACTCGATACTAATAAAAGATAGGTTAGAAAAAAATGACCTAGAAAATGCGAATAGGTTATTAGATGACGCATTTCAAATTGATCAAAATAATGAGCTTTTATATGTTCTAAAGGCTAGGCTCTATCAGAAGAAGAATGATTTCGATTCTTTAGAAAAAGTTTTAAAAAAATTAGTAGAAATTAACTCATCGAATAAACAGTATGCTCATGCATTAGCAAAGTTATATTTGTCGAAGAACCGCTTTAATGATGCAGAATTGATTTTTAGAAAGTTAGTTGATAAGAATCCGGCAGAATTACAATACAAAGTGGATTTAATTCAGTTTATTAATGGTACAAAAGGTATTGAGGCCGCTATTAATGAATTGGACTCTCGTATTAAAGAAGATGAATCTAATCAAGAATTAAATTTTCTGAAATACGATTTACTCATAGCAGCTAAGAAAAAAGAAGAAGCCGTTGAGTTTTTAAAAAAACTCATCGAAAAAGCGAATTCAATTGACATTCGTGTTAAGGCAAAAGCCCTGCTTGCTACATCCTATTTAAAGATCGGAAAGAGCGAGCT
>JAEORV010000232.1 GCA_016840695.1 Promethearchaeota archaeon | reverse complement strand
ATTTTTTTGTTTGTTCAAAAATTTTAAGCGTAAATGCAATCCATGCTCCAATCAATATCCAAGAAAGAAGGATATTAAACGAAGGTTCAATATAAACTCCGTGAATGAAGCCTATAATTAACGAAACTGCTATTATTAAGGCATAATACATCATGTTCTTTAATATTAACATATTGTATCAGCAAAATAAAGTTATTCTTCATCATATTCTAGAAAAGCTGCTTTCCCTTCGATTATGGGGCTCATGAAATTTAAGATTCCAGGTAAAGATTTCACATCCAGCTGTTCCTTTACCTTAAATGGTACGGAAAACCATTTTCTTGTTCTAAGGTTGGCTCTAAAAATCTTAAATCCTAACGAAGTGCCGTCAATTTGATATGGATCTATAACGAGAGCGAGTGCTTTATCCCAAAGGGTTTGATATCGTGCCTGGGTTCCCATATCCTCGTTACTCATGAATAAACCATACGATGGGTGCGAATGGTACCACCCACAAATGAACAACTTGTTTTTCCTGACATCTTTCCACGCTTTCACGTAATTCTTGTAATCCTTGATTTCTGCATATAAAGCGTTTCCGTGACCCATGGGATACGCATCCTCTATAACGAGAGTTGACTCATCTTCATTTATCCTTCCCGCTAATAACCCTATTACTTCAACCCATTCTTCTCTTGGAATTTTAGGACGAGCGTACTTCAGAGCGTGACTTGCTATTTTTAAAATTGCTCTTACCGTGATTTCAACTGTCATCTTTGGCTTTTTCTTTTTTAACGGATATTTTTCATAATCCGGTGTTATGAATTCTTCTTTTTTTTCTTTATCAGGTTTAATGTATTCTTCTACAATTTTCTCCGCAACTAATTCAGGTTCCTCAGGTTTCTCGTATTTCTTCCTGTCTTTTTCTTCAGATTTCAAACCCTCATAAATTTCTTCAAGAAGTTCCTTTTTAATTCGTATTTCTTCCATTCGCTTTTTAATAGCTTCTTTCATCTCATCGTCATTTAGGTCCCCATCGTACAATAATTAGTTCACCACTTTTTATTCGCGTATTTCTTAACAAGATGTTTGACTTTCTTTTCGTAATTCTTTGGATTATTCATCATCTCTAATGCTGCTTTCTTGTTAAACACGTCAGTAGGGTTGATGTATTTTCCACGAGTGTTGAACATGGCAATAATGGCTTCTATGACAGTACTAATTGTTTTTGAAGGGCTCCATCCGCCTTTTTTCCCTACTAAAGTCGGATCTACAAGAGCTAAACATATATTGCGCTGTCCCTTGTATTCGTGAGGTTTTGGCCAAAAATTAGGGTGCCAAATTGGAGTATGCAGGCGAACAAATGGGGGTTTCCGTGGATAGTCGGGAGGGAACTTGACTTCAAGCCTGAAAAGCCCTCCTTGGAACACAGTGCCTTTAGGTCCTTTTAATGTGATTGCTAAATGGTCAATGCTTTTTTTCTTAGTAAATGGTTTTAACTGTACGATCTTTCCTTGATTTGCCATTTTTTTGAGTCTAGCAAACTCTTGAGAAATACGACTATTTCTTGCGCTCATTATTATATTTTTACCTCGTGATCATTCTAATTTATTTTAATATAATAATAGAACTATTTTTATATAATTGTGTTTGGAATGAAAATGAAGTTTTTTCTGGTTTTAAATCAGTTTTAAATTTATGAAAATTTCTCCACCCTTAAATCCCGCAACCGTTAACAATTCGCAATTCCTCAAGCCATTTTCCCTGGGTGTCTGTTCCAGATTAATGAATTTAATCTCGTTGAAATCTGAGAACGTGATGACAGGTTCCAGCTCGGGATCTAATTCAAATCCGTTTTTTTCTAAAATCTTAATAATGTTTATAGTTGGTGAACGCGATTTCAGTTTTATAGAAATCCTTCGAACTTTATTACCACATTGTGAGCATTCAAGATTTCGCTTCTTTTCAATGTGGTAAAACATCATTGTCATCGCGTTAAACACGACGTAAGATCCAATGGGATCTCCTAACCCCTCGTGCTTTTTTTGCGAGTGAAGTATTTTTATGACTTCGTGCGATTGTAACGCAGAAATCACTGCGTTTATCGTGATTATAGCTGGATCGTGCCTATCGATTATTTTTACCACGTCGCTTTTAGAATATTCGGGCAAGAAATCGTGCTTTCTCACGAGATCGTTTGCATATTTTTGAATGAAAGTAACATCATTAATGTTTTTGGGATTTGGATCTCGGTCGTATTTTTCTTGAAAAGCCATATTTCCCTTGAAGACGCAATGAATCCTTTTCCTTGGCACTCCAACAACAGTACACGCAGCCATTTCGTCGTCTTCTGCCTCGGGTAACGGATTACATTCATAACACGCGTTTTCATACGGAAATATCGTATAGATATGGCCGTGATACCCAGATACGCCTCCGTCCACTAATGGTTTTTTAAATCGAACGCTTTGTGCGTTTAAATTCAACCGCGCGTTCATTGAATCGAGCCCTCCTACGATTACGTCCGCAGCTTGATAAATGGAAGGATCTAATCGTTCTAAGGACGTGTGGTGTCCCTTAATGGTGATATTTGGATTAATTTGAGCTAATTTTTTTGCTGCGACTATTGCTTTTGCAGCGCCCATTTTCGCTCCTGCAAATAAAATCTGCCGGTTCAAGTTAGAGTGTTCAATGATATCCAAATCCACTAAATCTAAATACCCCACTCCTAACATCGCTAAATTCTTGGCAATTTCACATCCAAGTCCGCCCACGCCTGCGATTAAAACTCTTGAATTTTTAACTATTTCTTGAGACCATCCATCAAGTCGAAACTGCCTGTCGTATAGGTCTTTTTCTTTCGCAGATAATTTCTTGCTAAAAAAATCAGAATCATTGTTCAAATTTATCACCATTAATTAATATTATTTTAAAAAAATAAAAAAATATTGAAAGTAAAAAGCCTTTCATTTTTGATTTAAATTGCCCCTGCGGTGCTTGCAGGAATTAGAAGAACGTCATCGCCATTACCGACGTTGTAATCTCCAAAGCTTGAGTTCTCGTCCATAGTTACACCATTGCTACTCAAGTGGAAGTCGGCAGGATCCATGCCATAGATGTTGCCAACAGTTCTCTTGATATCTCCAACATCATTACTATCATTAATAGTAAGCTTTTGTTTCTTTTCACCTGGTCCAATTGTAGAGATAAAATAGACGGAAATTTTTCTACCTCCGGTAGGTGTTTTGGATGCTGGAGTTTTTGAACTCACGGATTGGGCTTGTTCCTCGCCAAATTCTAATTCTTCATCAAATTCGTCAAAACTCATAATTCTCATCACTCCTTATTTTTTTTTATTTGTTTATTATTATTTTAGTTAATTAAATGACGTGAAAATGATATTAAAAAACCGTTTGGAAAGAATGTGAAGTTTTTTTAAACCTCTGACTTTTATAAATAGATAGCAGTAAGACCTAACAAATAAAATTCTTATAAATTGAATGTTGGCTTACATTATATATATCACCTTATCGATCGTTTTAGAAAAACGAATTAACAAGAAAAATTGAATTATACAATTCTATAAAAGCAGGTATTTATGAATTCTCCGGATAAAACCGAAGCTATCGTCTTCGAAATAGTAGAAGAATATTTGTCAAAGAACGCTTTCTTTTCGTTAGAAGATATAGTCATTTTCATAAATAACAGGGTAAAAATGAATCCTAATATAAATAGAGCGGGAATTGAGGCTATAATCAAGTCAATGATAAAGAGAAGGATCATCATACCCGGAACTAAGTTGATGAAAAACAACATCACCGAAAATCCAACACGTAAGAAGATCTTAAACTACATCAAAAAAAATCCGGCCACTAACATAAACGAAATCATGAAACATCAAAAGATTGGAAGTAATCAAGCCTTATGGCACTTATCAGCTCTCGAAAAATTTCGATTTATTCGATCAAAAAAAATAGGAAATCGAAAAATCTTTTTCGCCTGCGGCTCAAATCCTGAATTTGACGAGATTCACTATTATTTAAAAGTAGAGATCGTTCAGGAGATCATACAATTTATGGAGAAAAAGAAAAACGCTCTGAAAGTTACAGATATAGCTGATGGTTTGAAAAAAAATCATAACACTATAACAAAATATCTTGATATCCTGAATGAGCTTAATTTATTGGAAATTGAAAAAGAAAAGACTAGAAATCTATATAAAATAAATAAGAAAAAATACTCAGAGGTACTTAAGATTGTCAAGAAGGGGTAAATACCAACACTTCAAGTTTATTCCAATTGGTTTTATAAGATCCATTAAACATATTTAGGTTGACTGAAAATTGAAAAAAATAACGATGAAAAGGAAGTATATCAATCTTAGCATAATAGTAGCTTATGCGATTTTCATGGTAATTTATGTCCTTTTATTTATTGGGCGAGTTCCATTCTACAATTTTCTCATAGTAGGCAGTGTTGCTGCCGTTTCTACGGGTACAATATACACCATTGTTACTCAAACATACAATGAAGATAGG
>JAEORV010000231.1 GCA_016840695.1 Promethearchaeota archaeon | reverse complement strand
GTATTCGTATGATCTTGTAGAGAAGCATTGAATACTGCTAAATTTTGAACTAAGACATCTCTCTGTTCCCTTAAATATTGAAATTGATAAATTTGTTGTTCCATATTTTGGTTTTGAGCATTTTCCATTCTTCATCAATATTTTTTATTTGTTTAATTCACGAATAAGATAATCTTCGCATTCTTCTGGCTTAATTTCCTTAATCTCTTGGATTTTAATCTGTCGTCTATAAAGACCAATCGAAGTAATCATTGTATACGCTTTTTCAAGCGCATCGTCTTCTTTTAATGCCCGAATTTCTTTACTGAATTTATATTTTTTTTTATCCTTGTAATATGTTCCCACAATCTTGAAAATCTTAATCTCTGCTGACATGTAAATTCAATTCTATTGATTCTGTATTATTGTATATTTTAAATCTTTTAAAAAATATTAAATTTTGCTTTTTTTATCAAATTATTATCGCTTTGAAATCAAGATAATGCTTCTTAAAGGTTTAAAACATTACTTAACCTCATCATTTCTGGTCCAGTGCTATCTACTCCAAAGACTCCGCTTTTATCGTTGACAACCGCCCCCGAACTAAGGTATGGCATTCCTCGATTAATGGTAGAAACATCTGTTTCGTCAACTTTTAAAATGGAGGAAATAAACTCGATTTCATCGTCGTTAGCTAACGGTGTTACCACGCATCCGTGATTATTAGCTAATGAAATTGATCCCGGTAAGCGTGAATCCGCAAATTCGTAGACGACGGTTTCCACGTTCAAGGCGTCTTCAACTTCCTTTTTATTATTTTTTATAAACGTGCTTATTATAGCTCCTTTATCGTTACATAAGATTAGGTTTCCAAATGCATTATCTATGGATTTGAGCACACCGATGTTAATTTCCCCATCAACCGTGCTTTTTAAAAGGGATAATTCGTCGTCTCTAATGAGGTTTGGTACGATAACTCCGTTCTTGTTACTTACCATGTATACTCCCAATAAATTTGAATTATTTATTGTAAGAGGAGACAATGGTTCTTCGAATGTAGTTCTAAATTTTTTTAATGTGGTTTTTAATACAGTGGGCGGATGAAATATTCGCGAGTTATTTCCACTTAGATATACTCCGATTAAGCTCCGACCAAAAACTTGAGACTTTAGAATTGTCATTAATAATTCCTTGATTTTATAAAATGAGAATTAAGTGAATAAATCTATTAGTATTTTTAAGCTAAATAAACTACCACAAGACCATCGACGTTCTTTGTTGCTCGTACTTTGAGTTTTCTCGGGGGCTTTTGAATTCCTCGTTCCCAGATCTTCTCGTTTACCTCTTGAGATATCACCAAGGATTCAGGCTTGAAATGACGCGTCATGTATTCTCTAAGGTATCTTATTGCCTTTTTCGCGTATTTATTTCTCGGGCCGTGTCGTGCTTTCGCAAGAGGGACGACATATATCCGTTCATCGATAATTTCTTCTTCAGGTTCTTCGACTTCCTCGACTTCTTCTCTCCCTTCAATTCCTTCTTCAAAAATTTCGCTTATCTCTTCTTCCTCAGAAATATCGTCTAAACTAAACTCTTCTATTTCTTCTAGCTCTTCTTCCTCTTCTTCTTCTTCTTCGACTTCTTCTAATTCGTCAGCCAATTCCTCTTCTAAGTCGTCCAAACTGATTTCTTTTCCTTTTTTTGCCATGAATTTTCTCCTTTATCATTAATTATAAGTAGCTTAGTCGCGTTTTAACCTGCTATTACGCCATTCTCTTCTTGAGTAAGGGCTCCATCGAACCTTTCCCCCCGTTCTCATAATAATCCAGCTGGGAAGAGATTTGCTCTGCTTCATTTTCTTAGCTCTTCGTAATTTGGATGGTAAATCTTTATTCCTTGCCATTTTCCTGATGTCCTTTTATATTATAAATTTTTAATTTTAAACTCTTTTTTCTTACCTGTTTGAGATATTTGCTCTAAAAGTTTCTTAAAAGCTTCGTCTGCTAGTGGTGTTGCTCCACGTAATCTTCCTGATTGAAACAGCTGAATTAATTGCAGTTCAATTTGTTCTGCAAATTGAGGTTTCACCATTCGTATGTTTTCAAGCCTTTGTCGAGCTTCTTGAGTTAATATCTTACGCATTATGAGATATTTCTGCTTTTCAAAGGTTTCTTGTTGCTGCTGGGCGACTTCCTGTTGCATCGCCTGTTGCTGTATTTCAGCCAACCTTCTCCTTCTTAGCTCTTCTAGTTGCTCTTCATCACTCATGATAAAATTTCAACTCTAAACGATTTTATAATTATTTTCTCAAGATTGAATGTGCGGTTCTTTCTAAGAAACTCGTTCCTTCAGGGGATACGACTCTTCCTCTTTTTTCAGCCTTCATCACTAAATTCGAGTCTTCTAATTGTTGTAATGCCACTCGAATTATTTTTCCTGCTCCTTTCGCACTATGATTTAAACCTGGCCCTCCCCTATTCCGTCCTCCGTATAATTTCCTTAATTTATTCACTCCAATAGGGCCAAACTTTTTTACTTTTCTTAAAACAGACGCACATCGAATGTACCAGAAGTTCTCTGAGTCGATGGGCGCTAATTCCTTGAAGAAAGCTGTCTTCCAAAACTGAGATCCTTCTGGTGGTTTTATTTCTGGGAATTCATCCTTAAATTTTTGGGCAACTGCCTCTATTAGCGCTTCGGGTTCAACTACATATATACTCAAATTTTTAACACTTTAAGAGTTAATTATTAATTAATTGCTTTAGAATTGTAATATTTAAAAAATTAAAAATTTTTTGATTTTTAAGAAGAAAATGGACTATACCGAAGTTTTTAAAAAAGTACTCTTGGAAGAGCCACACTGCATTCTTGGAAAGAAAGGTATTACTGAAGAGTTCGTAACTCACGTGAATACTCTTCTCAAGAGATACAAGGTAATTAAAGTTAAAGCATTGAAATCTGTTGCAACCAAATCAAATATTAAAGAGATTGCAACCCAAGTATCAGAAAGAACTAACTCTTATTTGCTAGATCTACGTGGCAAGACCTTTATTATATCAAAAACACAGATTGAAAAATAATAAAATCCATGTCTTATAAAAGAATCGTAAAGGAAATTGCGAGATCCAGAATATCTTTCCTATTTCAAGAAGCTCACGATATCTTTAACGAAGATAAAGAACTTGCAAATAATTACGTGAATTTAGCGAGGCGATACGCTCAGAGAGCAAAAGTAAAGATTCCATTTGAATGGAGAAAACGGATTTGCCACAAATGTAAGAGATTTTTATATCCGGGAATCAATTGTAGAATAAGAATGCAATCGAGAAAAGGAAAAGGGTCTCACGTGTCAATTACGTGTCTTGAATGCACCAAAACAACCAGGTATTTCATTAAAACAAAAGAATGAGGTATAATCTACATATATTTATACTAGAAATCATCAATTACTATTAGCCATGACTCCTTTAACTATAATACTTGCAGATTGTGGTTTAGAACTCATTCCTAAACAGATTCGGAAACATTCTGCTGTCCAGAGAAATTTATCAAGCAAAAATTACTCCTCACAACTTTTAGACAACGCCTTGCATCATTCCGCCATGAAAGATTTGAAAGACTCTGAAAAAAGGGGACGTCCAGACATATTACATGTATGTTTACTCTACGCATTGGGGTCACCCTTGAATAAAAGCGGAAACCTAAATCTATTCGGGCACACCCTCAACGATAAAATCTTTAAATTCAATCCCGAACTAAGAATTGCTCGAAATTTCAACAGGTTCAAAGGTTTAATGGCTAAACTCCTCATAGATGGGGAAATAACCGCTAACGGGACCTCCTTAATTACTCAAATTGACACCAGTGTGAAGAACTTAATTGAACGACTTAATAAATCTGAAATTATCCTATTTTCAAGTAAAGGGAAATTAGTTAAAACCCCCAAAGAGGTGTTCCCCGATGCGAAATCTCAAAATTACATTGCAATAATCGGAGGGTTTCAGAAGGGGGGATTTTCTGAAGAAATTTTATCACTGTCAGATAATTTAATCTCTATTTCTAAACATCCATTAGATGCCTGGAATGTTGTTGGAAAAGTAATTACATATTTCGAGATTGAAGTCGACATTACATAATCAAAAAGTTCAAAAAAAATCATTTATTATATTCATCACTATTCTATTTTTTTTGCGCTCTTAGTATAGTGGTTAGAATCTCGGGTTTCCAACCCGAGGACCCGGGTTCAATTCCCGGAGGGCGCATTTATTTATAATTATCAAATTTAACTTAGAATTTTTTATAGTTTTTCGTGAAAGAGTTGTTTCAAGACCTTTTCGCAATACCTATCGAACATTCTGGTATATGCAGGAGTAACATGTTAAAAATGCGTTTTTATTGGTCGTTTATTAAAAATTAGCGATACAATTAAATGTGCGCATTATCATGTTATCCTATGAGGATAACGCCCTTAAAAAACGTGATGCATTTTTCAACCATTTTTTTAAACCTTATCAAATTAGCTAGTATGGGCTCTTATCCTTTCTC
>JAEORV010000230.1 GCA_016840695.1 Promethearchaeota archaeon | reverse complement strand
GTTTGTACAATGCATTATGGTATATGCAATATATGTGATAAAGAAAAGTCATTATGCCATACGAGTGATTGGGATTGGCCTAATGATCCTGAATTGCAAAGAAATAGAGAGTTTTAAATAGGAGGAAAAATAAAATGGTTAAAAAATGGATCCAGAAAGCTATTAAAAAACCTGGAGCATTAAGAAAAGAATTAGGTGTAAAAAAAGGAAAAGATATACCTATGTCTAAGTTAAAAGCAGCTGCTAAAAAGAAAGGTAAAATAGGTCAAAGAGCTAGACTTGCTGAAACGCTGCGTAAGCTTAGAAAAAAATAAAGATTTTTGAGGGAATCTCTCCAGCCTTTTTGGATGGGTTGTAGGAAGACTCCTAGGGCTTCCGTCCCTCTCATTATAAACGTTGAAACAACAAAAAGGAGGTTGAGTGGTATGAGATACCGAGAAACCAAAAAAGGCAAAATGTCTAAAGAAGGCTTAGCGCCAGAGAAAAAAATAGTAGAAAAAAAGAAAAAAGATTATAAAGGTAGATATAACGGGTTACTATCTTCTGAAAAGGAAATAGTAGAAACATGTTCTCCAACATATCCATCCCGTTATAAGTAATTTTTGATAAGGCTATAATATTTTTAAAGCTCTTATGTTGTAATTGACATAGGGGCTTTTTTTTGTTATATCAATTAAAAAATTTAATTGATGGTAATGATGAAAAAAACTCTTGGTCAACAATTACTAGATACTCATGAAGAGCATCAAAAAAATATTCTTACTCCTATAGAATCGGGAGATCTAGCAAATGAAGCTGGAAAAAGTTATATGAAAGGACTTTGGAAAGCTATTGACAATCATGCAAAATTAAAATTAGATAAAATTTGGATAATGGCAAAAGCAGAAAAAGAGCATTTTGCTCATCGAGCAATAAAAATAATGTTTGGAGTAATGGACAAGCCCCTTAGATATATGCGAGAAAGTATGGATCTGTGGGAGTATGATTATAAAAATAATAAGTTAAAGCTTTTATGGTCATTACCACATAGATCAGGAATGAAGAACTTTCTTCGTGCACCAGACAAATATTCTAAAGATTTGATTAAATGGATCAATATGTACATTGATCAAGAAAACATTAATCTCAAAGATTCGAAGACGCAAATAATTTCGTGATATTATCTCCTTCACGTCATGTTTAATAATATTTTATTTGCGTCTTCTTTACATTTTTAATGACAAAAAATTTTTTTATTTATATCAATTAAAATATTTATTAGTATCAAGCTAAACATCGCATAGCCTGCGTAACGGCAACTGTACGAAAAAATCGTACGACTCATGCGTAACGGGATTCGCAACCCATAAAGGAGGCATATGAGCGAAGAAAAGTTGCAAGACGTAAATAATCAGGAAAGCGTCGCTCCTGAAACAGTTTCTGAAGATCAAGGCCCTGAGAAAGCAGCTCAGCCAACTGATGTAAGCACGGAGCCTGCTAAAGGCAGTAAAGAATATAATTGGCGTCAGATGGAAAGAAAAAATGAGCAGCTTGAGAATCAGATAAAAGAATTGATGCGTAAAGATGAAGAAAGGAATCGTCCTACACCTCCTCCGGAGGAAGATGTGTTATCAACGCTTGAAAAAGATGATATAATCACTGTTGAACAAGCAGAAAGATTAGCAGCTAAAAAAGCAGAAGAGTTGATAAATCAAACATTAGCAAAGAGAGAACGAGCATCCCTTCCTGATCGTACACGCAAACAGTATTCTGATTTTGATTCTATTATGACTGAAGAAAACATTAAAAAATTAGAAACAGAAGAGCCTGGACTTGCTGATGCTTGTGCAAAAGCAACAAATCCTTGGGAAGCGACGTATAAAATCCTTAAGAAATTTGTTACTCCAGCTAATGATGAAAAGATCAAAAAAGCTGAAGAGAAACTTAATGATAATTATGCGCGTCCTGCTTCTTCTAACTCTGTTGGAAGAAAAGGACCTTTGGCTGATGCAAATGCATGGGCGAATGCATCGAAAGATGAACTCTACAAAGAGATGATGCAAGCTGCAAAAAAGGCTCGTTAATAACGAGGTTTATTGATGACAACAACAACTACAGTATTGCCGCCACCAGTGCAGCAAAGATTTGCTGAGAAATTGCTGTCTACTCCTCAAGCAAGGTTAATTCATGGATTAACAGCAGAAAGAAGAGCTATGCCTGAAAATTCTGGTAATATTATGAGAATGAGAAGGTATAATCGTTTAGAGACAGCTCCTGTTCCTGTGAATCCATCCATGATGAATCCTCCAGCACAACAATTAACGGCGATTGATATCGATGCACAAATCGATTGGTATGCTACTTATTTAGTTATTACTGAAGAAGTAACACTCATAAATCAGGATCCCGTTTTGAATTCTGCTGCGGCTCGTTTAGGTCAATCGATGAGAGAGACTGAAGACGAACTTGTGAGAGATATGTTAGAAGCAACAGCATCTATTAGAAATGCTACAGGTGGTACAAATGGGGATAACCCAACTGAAATTGTACGTTCAGATATTGATGGCGTAATAGCAACTCTTCAAAATAATGATGGGGAATTCGTATCTGAAATGATTGGTGGAGAAGACAAATTTGGAACTGGGCCTGTGCGTGATGCATACTTTGCTCTTGGTTCTTCAAGATTAATTGGACAATTAGAGCTTATAGATGGCTTTATAGCTAAAGCTCAATATCCAAATGATCGTGGAACTTTAGCGAGTGAATGGGGAACAGTATCTAATGTTCGTTTCTTCTTATCATCTCGTGGTTCAGTTACATCCTCAGCATCTGCTCTTGGCGCTGATGTTTATAATGTATTTGTAACAGCACAAGAAGGTTACACAACTATTGATCTTGATGGATCATCAGTACAATTCATTTATCATCCTCCGGGTTGGGGAGATGATCCTTGTGAGTTGAGACAAACAGCAGGTTATCGATTTGGTTTTGCTTCTAGAATAACCAATGATGCTTGGGTTTTAAATTTAAGAACAACACTAGCTTAGGAGGTATAATATGAGTACACCATTAGCATTAATTGCTCAAGGTTCATTTGTCTCCGGCGGTGTGGCAAGAACAATTGAGTTACCAAAGCAACCACATTATTTTGTGATTAAAAATCGTTCTACTTGGGGAACAGCTCCAACAGCTGTTATTCAATCAGAATGGTTTGATGGATTTGGCGCTGGCCAAGCTATTACAATGACAGAAGGTGGTGGTAGTGCATTAACAGCAACAGCTATAGCTGCAGGTGGCGCTGGATTTACTTTTGTAAATATCAGTGATCAAACACCGGGAGCATTAGTAGCAACAGGTACAGCGATTACTGCTGCTAATCCTGCGGTAGTAACAGATGCAAACGTACCTGCTGTTGGTAACATTGTAAGAATGATAAATACTACTGGCATGTTACAAATTGCTGGTATGGATTTCAGTGTGACAGCTGTAACTCCAGCAACTAATTATACTTTAGGGTATTTAGATGCATCTGGTTTTGCTGCGGCAGCGACAAATGCTGATTATCGAGTTATTCCAGCTAAATATTATACGCCTTATAGAAGGTTTATTACAGGCATTTCACAAGCAGCAAATGCAGTAATAACAGTATCTGTGGCGCATAATTATGAAGTTGGTGACAAGATAAGAGTAAATTGTCCAGCTGAATTTGGCATGACAGAAATTAATGGAGTTTTAGGCACAGTAACAGCTGTTGGAGCTTCCACAATAACAACAGATATTAATTCAACTGCATTTACTGCTTTTGCCTTTCCGACAAGTGCAGTAGCGGCGACTGGAGTATCATTCCCTCATGTAGTACCTGTTGGAGAAGTAGCAACAAAGCTTACTTCTGCAATAGATAATACTGCATATTATGGAATGTACTTAGATACAGGTGTGGTAGGAGCAAATACAAATGTTATGGATTGGATGGCATTTAGCAGAGATTACACTGTATAAAACTGATAGGATGGGGGCATTTTGTCCCCTTCCTTAATTAAAGGAGAAAGTATGCAACATTATCAAGATATTAATCTTAGAGGGACAAGGAAGAAGACAAAGGAAGAATTAAAAAAAGCTGAAGAAATAATTGAAAAAGCGGAAGCTGAAGATAATCAAATGGTTTCAGGTATTTTTAAAAATTTAGAAGCACCGGGAGGCGATTTAAGATTCTCTTATAAAAAATATAAAAATGATCCCGATAGAACATATCATTTTGAAGATGGAAAAAAATACACAGTTCCTAAAGGAGTAGCCAAACATATAAATAACATGACAAATGTTAAACAAAGAAGTTATGTATTAGATGCTAGTGGAACTCCTACATTGCATACAAGACCATCTGGGCCAGGAAGGCAAAGATATCAATTCTTATCTACAGATTTTATGTAAGAGGAAATAAATGGCGTTAAATGATTTTGATTATATCAAAGCAAAAATTAGAAAAATAACTGTAAGACCGTCTGAATTCCAGTTATCTGATGATGAGCTAATTAATTATATTAATTCATTTTTAATATAT
>JAEORV010000229.1 GCA_016840695.1 Promethearchaeota archaeon | reverse complement strand
TATCTAAAGGAATTAGGGATTCAAGTTGTATATTTTGGATTTGTCGCAGCTTCATTGACGGTGATGCAAATCATATTTACAAACCTCGTTCCAAAATTGGATAAAAATATCAGAAATAAAAAGCGGTTCTTAGTATTTTATACGATAATTCCTGGCATTGGATTCATTCTAATATCGATGGTAAACTTAATAGTAATCGGCATCGTGCTCGTCGTGGCAATTGTGGGTTTTGGTTTTTCTAGAAACGTTATATATATCAACGGAATCAACAGACACATAGAAGGTGATAATCGAGCTACCATTCTCAGTACCATTAACATGATTGGTAGTTGCATAAGAGCGAGTCTTTATCCATTGGTTGGTTATATCGTGATGTTTAACTTGAACACCATGTTTCTGATAATAGGAATAACAATAATCGTCCTTGCATTGCTTTCGCGTGTTAAGAACGAATATCTATAATTTTTTTTTTTTTATTTACACTCTAAGAGTACCAAAAATTTTATTTTTAATGACATATTTTACATATCATTCTCAACATTACATAAAATAAAGGTAAATTGATCATGGTAAAATGTGAATGCCCCTCTTGCTATTACGAGTTTGAGCTGGACGATGGTACGATTGAAGGTGAAGTTATTGCTTGTGAAGATTGTGGTGTTGACCTCGAAATCACGAAAATTGAGGGCAATATTGCGAAAGCTGAAGTTGCGGAACTCACTGATGAAGATTGGGGGGAGTAGGATAATAACTTCTTTTTTATTTTAACTAATTACTTGCTAAAAGTATATATCAACTATAATCCAGCATTTTTTATATTTTTAGCCACTTTTTCTCCAACAACTTGAGTCAATTCTTCTAAAGATGCTTTTTTTACACCATCTAAGCTATTAAAACGAGCTAGAAGCTTATTTCTCGCTGCAGGACCTACCCCTTTAATGTTATCTAATAAGGAACCTGTAATTCGCTTTGTTCTTTGTTTTGTATGCAACCGAACAGCAAATCTATGTGCTTCATCTCGAACTCTTTGAAAGATCTTTAATAAGGGAGAATTTTTTGGTAAAATTATTGGACTCTTCTCATTGGGCACGAAGATTTCTTCAAATTTCTTAGCCAGACCAATAATTGGTATTTCAAGACCAAGATCTTTCAAAACTGAAACGCCAGCATTCAATTGCCCTTTTCCACCATCAACAAGTATCAAGTCGGGTAATTGCCAATTGTTTTCCAATATACTTGTATATCTCCTATAAATTACCTCTTTCATCATTGCAACATCATCAGGGGTAGACTTAGTTTTGATCTTGAAATGTCGATAATATTTATTATATGGTTTCCCTTCCAGAAAATATACCATTGAACCTGTAGCGTCAACGCCTTCGATGTTAGAAATGTCAAATCCTTCGATTATTCTAGGCTTTCTTGGTAAATTTAAAACTTCTTTAGCGGTTTCTAAGGCTTGTTGAATGGAATCTTCCTCTTTAAGTTTAATATCCTCCATTTGAATTTCTTGTTCTACCATTACCTTAGCGTTTTTATTGGCAATTCTCATTAATCCGTACTCCTCTTTAGAGGGAACACGAATCTGAATATCACTTTTCTTATCTTTTAAAATAGCACTAAAAACTTCTACGCCATTAAAAAGCTCTGGGATTATGATGATTTCTGGAAGAGAAGATTTCATTTCTTGATAGAATTGTTCTAACAAAGAGGGGAATATTTCATTCTTTTGTATGATCTTTTCTCTGAGATCAATCGTAAATGGGCTCTTATTAGAGATCCTTCCATCTTTAATGTGAATAATTACCATGGCTACATATTTAAGTTGTTCATCGCTATAATATCCTACAATGTCCTTGTTTGCATCGTGATGTAAGAGAACATCTTGACTTGAGGTTGAATGATCAATTGCTTCCAACTTGTCTCTCCAAAACGCAGCCATTTCAAAATTTTGTTTTTCAGCAGCATTTCGCATTTTTTCGGTAAGTTCAGTTTTCAGCATATCAGTTTCGCCTTTTAAAAACAATTCAATTTGTTTTATGTTTTCCATGTATGATTTTTTATCAATTGCTTCTATACACGGACCTGGGCAAAGTTTTAACTGATAATACAAACAGGGACTCTTCTTTATTTTTACTTTTTTTCTACAAGAGCAATATGGGAAGATTTTTCTTAGATCACGTAAAATTCTCATTATTTCCTTCTTATCCGTATAAGGTCCTAAGAACGTGTTTTTTTTGGAGTATTTTTCTGGACCTCGAATAATTTGTATTCTTGGAAATTCTTCAGAATAAAAAATGCATACCCAGGGATAGGTTTTTGAATCCCTCATACGCACATTGAAGCGTGGAAGATTCTTTTTTATCTGCATGTTTTCAAGGATGTACGCCTCTTTTTCGTTTTGCGTGACGATATATTCGATGGATTTGATCTCTTTTACTAGATATTTTATTTTTTCTTCGTAATACGGGTCATTAAACTTAGTTTTTGAAAAATATGAAGTAACTCTTTTTTTTAAATTGATTGCTTTCCCAACATAAATGATTTTATCCTCTTTATCTTTAAAGAAATACACGCCCGGCTCATTTGGCAAGCTTTTTCTTTGCAGTTCTAAATCGTTCATCTTAGTTTAAAATTTAAAAGCGGTTAAAATTCGAGAGCACGCTCCATCGAGGAGTCAAGTACTTTTTGATTGTTTCTATTATACTCTTATTTTAAAAAAGATTAAAATTTAATTATTATAGTATTTAGATTTTCAAATTTCTATGTTTAAAAAAATAAATATTGAATTAGAGATTATTTAATCTTGAAGAAGAATGGCTAGAATTAGGATTTGCCCCCGATGTAAACAACCAAAATTAAGACCCGCTACAAATGTAAGTGGTTGGCTTGCACCAGAAATGTTTGAATGTAGCGAATGCAAGTATGTAGGACGTTTTTACATTGAAATTGATCCTGAAGATTATGAATTAGAGGGGGAAGCAAAATCTAAAAAAGAATAGGGTAAAATTATATTATATTTCATTCAATTAATTCAGGATACATTTTTTCAAAATAAGTTTGAACGTGGCTTGAAGCAAAAATACCTACTTCGGTTATAAGTCCGTCAATATATCTTCTACTTACCGTTTCAAACGCAGGATTTAGAATAGTTAAGTTCTCATCCTTTTTTTCCCATATTTCTTCTGGATTCCGCATCTCAATTCTTTCTAAAATTCCAAAGGATGTTTTTGGATTATATTTTAACAAGGGAGAGCATACATAAAATGGGACGTGTTCTTCGTGAGCTACGAGAGCCAATAATCTAGAACCTATTTTATTGAGGACTGTCCCTTCAGAAGTTATACTATCAGCACCTATAAGAATTATATCTACATCAAAGCTATTTACAGCCCATCTCATGGCACTATCAACAACGTGAATGACTTCGATCCCTGCATCTAATAACTCATTTGCAGTTTTTCTTCCCTGTAATTTAGGTTGAGTTTCCGTGTTTATGACTTTAAATTTTTTTCCTTGTCTTTTAGCTTCTAGCAAAATAGCAGTAACTAAGCTTGAATGGCAGTGCGTCATTACCACGAATTCCTCATCTTCATTGTTTATCTCTGGAATGCGCCGGGAGCCTATTTCAGCTATTTTCTTTCTGGAATTTAATAACATTTCATGGTATATATCCTTAAATTCTTCAATCTTTTTGGGAATGTCGTCTACACTTATGCTGTCGCGGTATTTATCTAATTCATTCATGATGTAAGCCAATCCATTTTGCATGGCTGGTTCAGTTGGTCTTGTATCAATCAAGATTTTTTTCGCCTCAAGTAATTTCTTGAAGCAATTTTTCAAATCGCTACAATTTAATCTTTTGGCGTAATCATCTAAATAAGTAATTGCGCTTAATGCAACATTTGTTGCGCCCTGAATTTCCAAGGATTTAATTCTTTCTGCATCTTCTAACAATTGTTTCATTTCTTAACACCTTATGTGTATTCTTCTAGGATAATAGAAATATAACTATAAATAATTAAATAAAATAACTTAACCCCATTTCTCAAGGGCTTTTTTCAATTCTGGTTGTGTCTTCGAAAATTCTTCTAAAGTGGAACCTTCCAAAACAGCATCAATAGCTTGCCTTATTGCCGTAGCACCAGCTTTTGTTCCATCAGGATGTCCATGACAGCCCCCTCCGAATTGGAAAACAAGGTTTTTACCTAATATTTCTATTAAATCTGGGGCGTGTAAAGGACTTAATCCTCCAGAAGCAACGGGTAACACCGGTTTAATGGTTCCCCAATCTTGATCGAGAATAGACATGTCATTACCAATAATATTTGGCTCCGTAATCACTTTATTCATTTCAACTACCTCCTTTTTATCACCTTCCATTTTACCAACAACTGTTCCCGTGTGTAATTGATCCATTCCGATCAGCCTCATTAGTTTTGCCAAAGCTAACATTGTCATCCCGTGTGTCTTGTCTCTAGTAAAAGCAGCATGCATTGCCCTGTGTGCGTGAATTACAGTATTTTTATCTTCTAAATAGTCTCGAATT
>JAEORV010000228.1 GCA_016840695.1 Promethearchaeota archaeon | reverse complement strand
TTGAAGTTAAAGAGGACCCTAAAAAAAAGAAGTATTACGTGCTTGAAATGTATCCTTATCCGAGCTCTGCACTTCACATGGGTCATCTACGCAACTATTCTATCGGAGATTCCTTTGCACGATATAAGCGCATGAATGGTTTCAATGTATTATATCCAATGGGTTACGATTCTTTTGGCTTACCCGCAGAAAATGCTGCCATTGATCAGGGTGCAAATCCCGAAAAATGGACCGATTCAAATATTGAAGCAATAAAAGGACAACAAAAGCGAATTGGGCTCTCCTACGATTGGAAAAGGATGATTTATAGTCATGACCCCGAATATTATCGATGGGATCAATGGTTTTTCTTGAAAATGTTCGAAAAAAATCTTGCCTACAAGGAAGATTCGTATGTTAATTGGTGCCCTGATTGTGCTACAGTACTCGCAAATGAACAGGTGCATGGTGGTAAATGTTGGCGTTGTAATACCGACGTAGATCAAGAGTTCCTTTCACAATGGTTTTTAAAAATTCGAGCCTATGCCGATGAGTTACTCGATGGATTGGATATTGTAGATTGGCCTGAGAAAGTAAAAGTTATGCAAAGAAACTGGATTGGGCGCTCTGAAGGATCGGTCATTAAGTTCCCGATAGTTGATGAAGATCGCACCATAGATATCTTTACAACCAGACCCGATACTCTCTTTGGAGCTACTTTTATGGTATTTGCTCCTGAACATCCATGGGTGAAAAAATGGGTTGAAGGCACGAAATACGAAAAGGATTTCGAAGATTTATATAATGAGGTAATGAAACAAAACAAATTTGAACGATCTGATATAGATATTGAAAAAAAAGGATTATTCATAGGTAAGATTGCCATCAATCCGATAACAAACGAAGAAATTCCTATATATATAGGTAATTTTGTAATATACGAATATGGTGCAGGAGCAGTAATGGCAGTACCTGCGCACGATCAGAGAGATTTTGAATTTGCCAAGGAATACGACATACCTATTAAAGTTGTTATTCAACCATTTGATTATGAGCTTAATTCTGAGAAAATGACAAGAGCCTATGAAGGTGATGGTTCTCTAGTCAATTCAGGAGAATTTGATGGAATGGAAAATAAAAGCGCAATAAATGCAATCACGGAAAAGCTAGACGAAATCGATATGGGCTGCGCAACCATTAATTACAAGCTGAGGGATTGGTTAATATCTCGTCAACGCTATTGGGGCTGTCCTATCCCGATTATTTATTGCGATGATTGTGGAACCGTTCCAGTACCTTACGAAGATCTACCTGTTAAATTACCAAAGGATGTACAATTTACTGGGAAAGGTAATCCATTAGAAACCAGCGAAAGCTTTCTAAACGTAGAATGTCCTAACTGTGGCAAGCAAGCCAAGCGAGAAACTGATACGATGGACACCTTCGTTGATAGTTCTTGGTATTTCTTTAAATTTTGCGACGCTCAACCTTTAGAAGATGTTCCTTATAGAAAGGAAATCGTCGATTATTGGGGCAATGTTGATCAATACATTGGCGGTATAGAACATGCCATAATGCATCTCCTTTACGCTAGGCTTTGGAGCAAGGTCAGTCGCGATCTTGGGCTCCATTCACATGACGAGCCATTTCAAAGGTTGTTAACCCAAGGAATGATAAATAAAATCCATCCGTATTGTTCCAAATGTGATGCGTTTGCAGTAAAAGCTGATATGCATGATAAGAACTGTAAAAGATGTGGCACTCCTTATGTCTTAAAAAGCGTAAAGATGAGTAAAAGTCTCGGGAATACCGTTGATCCGATTGGAATCATGGAAAAGTACGGTGCAGATTCTGCGAGATTTTTTATCCTGTTCGGAGCGAGTCCAGAATCAGGTTTGGAATGGTCAGAAGAGGGTGTTGGATTTGCATCAAAGTTTATCAGAAACACGTTTCAATTGTTATCAGAACCCTGTACGACGATTCGAAAAGAAAAAACCATCAGGGATACCCTTATAATCTATCATCTAAATAAGACATGCAAAGAAGTCACTGAAAATCTTGAAAAAATAGCAATAAGAAACGCAGTCAATAGTATAATACAGTTTACATCTGACTTAACTAAATACAAGAATGAGGGTGTAATTGAAGAAATTTATGAGGAATGTCGAGAAAAATTAGCATTATTATTACATCCAATCGCCCCTCACATGACCGAAGAAATCTGGGAACTCATTGGCAAAAAAGGATATTTAAGCTTAGCATTTTGGCCTTCGTTCGACACGGCGATACTTACGGAAGAAAACAATTTCAAGTGGAAATTAATGAATAGCGTCATTGATGATATTAACAGCATAAAACTCATCATGAAACAAGAAGAATTGAATGAAATTAAAATAATTATTGCTGACGAATGGAAATTCAAGTTTTATTCGATTTTAATGACTCAAATAGAAAAAACGAAGAATCAAGGAGAAATCATGAAGGTTATTATGAAAGAAAGTGAATTAAAACCACATGGAAAAGCTATCGGCCAAAATGTTGGAAAAATCTTAAAAAATGTTGGCAAATTTTCAAAAATTACGCTCTCTCCATCCGAAGAACTGTCATTTTTCGAAGATATAAAACCCATTATAGAGAAAAAATTTAGTTGTCCTGTAAATATTACATTTGAAAAAGATTTGAAAGAATTGAAAAAAGCAGCTCAATCACTACCGGGAAGACCAGCATTGATAATTAATTGAACCTATTTTATTCTCTTAATTTCCTTTATGATTATATAGAGGATCCAAATTCAAAATTATTATTTCTATATTAACTAAACTATATAAAATACAAAAATATTAAATCTTAATAAGAGATGATTTTTATGTAAGGTTCTATTGATAAGAAAAAATATTCCTCCATGATCAATGACGATTTACGAGATTACCATAATTACAACAACGGGATATCCATACTTCACTAAATTGATAAAAGAGATTCCAGAGGGCGTGAGAGTTTATCTCCGGTTTTTTGATTTCTCTTATGATCGGGAAGATGAGGAACAAATCGAAATGGAATCAATGTTCGAACTTACCGCTGGTTTGATTTCGGCGTTATTTGAGTTTTCTCGTGCCATAAATAAAAAAATATTCATGCTTGAATTTCAATCAAAAAAAGAAGAAAGAGAAAAACAGAATATCGATGGAAAAGACGCCGAAGGAAATACTATATCTGAAACATTGATCACGTGTTCGTCAGAAACATATCTCATTCATAACTCAATTCGTGAAAAGATAAAATTAATATACAATACACTTATCGTGCCAAAAATACCTTTAATGACAGGAGACCCATTATTAACTCCTGAAGTAGATAGAATTGTTGAAATTCTGGATGATTTTAAAGCTCGAGAAAATTTTTCGAATTTCAAAGAGGACATCAAGGAGATTAGCGAAGAAATGTTAGGTGAAATGAACGATTACGGTCTCGAAGCAATCTGTATTTCTACGTTCGACCTTTCGCTAATAGAAACCTTTGGAAATAAATATTCATTAGAAGATCTAGAAGATATCCTCAGGAATCTCCCCCAAATCTCGGCAATCCCGCCATTTGAGTGGATATATCGCCAATCCATTTACGAGGGAAAAGAAATATGGGTTTATATCGGAAATAGCGGAGTTGGAATCACTGAGGAACACTTAGGAGAAAAACTCTTCGAGCCATATTATTACCTCTTGATTTCCAAATTCGAGAGTTATCTAGGAGAGTTTCCAGCAAAACTTACTCAAAAATTTAATGAAGCGTTCTCAAAATAATAAACATATTTATTATTGAACTGATTTTTCAGCAGCTTTAATTATCTCAGATAGTGAATCTGCTTGAAGAGACGCCCCACCCACTAATCCTCCATCAATATTTTTGCGTGAAAGTAGATCATCAGCATTTGCAGGCTTCATCGAACCTCCATATTGAATCCTGACTTGTTCAGCAATGTTCATATCGAATTTTTCGGCTAAAAGATCGCGAATGTAGACATGAATCTCTTCTGCCTGCTCGGGCGTGGCGGTTTTTCCCGTCCCTATTGCCCAAATTGGTTCGTAAGCTATAACAGTCTTTTTCATATCATCGCTGCTCAAATCCTTGAAAGTCTCGTAGATTTGATTTCGTACAATTTCTTTTGTTTGACCGCTTTCTCTTTCATCTAAATGCTCTCCAATACATACTATGGGATTTAATCCTACCGAAAGCGCTTTTTTGACCTTTTTATTGATAATCTCATCTGTTTCCTTGAAGATATCTCTCCTTTCACTATGACCTAAAATAACATAGTCAACGCCAAGTGCTTTTAGAAAAACTGGAGATATTTCTCCCGTAAAAGCACCATCTTCTTCAAAGTACATGTTCTGCGCACCAATTTTAATATTTGTCTGCTTAACTATTTCACATGCTGCTGATAGCGCTGTAAAGGGAGCACAGATTACTGTATCAACAAAGTTAATATCATTTAATAAGGGAATTAACTTTTCTAACATTTCTTTAGCTTCAGCTGGAGTACCTCTATTCATTTTCCAGTTGCCGCCGATAATAGGTCTTCT
>JAEORV010000227.1 GCA_016840695.1 Promethearchaeota archaeon | reverse complement strand
TCATCTTTCTGAATGATGCCCCCCAAACAAAAGCGCCGCCATATATGACCTCTTCTCAGATTTATTATTGTTCAAACAAGATAACATTCCTACGAAACGTTTAATAAAAAAAGAAAAGCTAATAAAAGGAACAGCGATCTTGTTTTATAATAATACTGCTGTTACAGCTGCGATGGCTGCGCCTATAATAGCTGCCGAACCTGCTTTTAGAGCCATTGCATTTTGAGTATTATTACATAAAGAGATCATTAATATTAAAGGATACGAGCTTAAATATAAATTTTTTGTAAACTGATGGAAGGTTCCACCCATTTCAAGATTGAAAAATACAATGTTGAAAATAATATGAGATAATATAGAATATTAACCGGTGTAATCGTTACGTAAACCCATGAGAGTTGTAGTTTCTTCAATCCAACTGCCAAGTTCTTTATCAAACCGACAGAATGATACGATATGATCCATGTCCTTCAACTCTCTGAAACTACATTCTACAATTGCATCCCATCCACCATACAAGGGTGTTGCGTATGTTATTTTCCAATCTTCCTCTGGATCTGTAGATTTCATTCCTTTTAATTTTTCTACCAGATCCCATTCTCTTCCAATGGTTTTTAACCTTATCAATATATATCCTCGATAATAGATTTCTATATCACATCTTATTTTTTATAGTTAATCATAATCTATATCTTACTTACCAATAAATTTCCTTTAATTCTGAATGGAATTCATCTAACGATTTAATTTGCAATGGCTTCTTTCTTACTATTCTAATGGCGTCTATAATCGCCTTGGCTAATTGCAGGTTTATAATCACCGGTATGTTATAATCAACAGCCATCCTCCTGATTTTATATTCGTCCTCTAGAATTCTTCTAAATTCTTCGTCGGAGGTTGAAGGAGTCGGAATATTGATGACTAAATCTATTGCTCCATTCATCAAACATCCCATTATATTAGGTTCTTTCCCGTATTCGTGTACTTTATAGAGCTTTACAGCAAAAATTCCATTTTCTTTTAAGTATTTAGCAGTATCCTCCGTGGCAAATATGTTAAATCCTAAGTTTCTTAATTTTATAGCTAAAGGTAATACTTGTCTTTTTAATTCATCGCCACCTACGGAAATTAAAACATTGCCACCATCAATAGGAATGTTTTGTTCCGCTGCCTCTAGCGCTTTCATCAAAGCACTTGGAAAGTTGTCGTCTATTATGGCTGTTTCGCCCGTTGAGTTCATTTCGACGGAGAGGACTACATCAGCTTTATCCAAGCGCATGAACGAGAACATCGGAGATTTTACACCAACAAAATTGCCATAGGGTAACTCCAGTAATCTTTCGGGAATTTTATTTCCCATGATTACCTCAGCAGCTAACTTCATTAAGTTAATTCCCCTTACTTTAGATACATATGGCATGCTTCTACTCGAACGCAGATTACATTCAATTACATAAACCTCTTCATTCTTGACCAAATATTGAACATTAAAAGGCCCTTTTATTTTAAGAGCCAAGGCAATTTCTCTTGTATCTTTTTCAATTTGTTTCATTACACTATCCGAAATTGTTTGAGGGGGCATTACCATGGTAGCATCCCCAGAATGTACACCAGCGTTCTCAATATGTTCTACAATGGCTCCAATAAGCACGTTTTCCTCGTCGCATACTCCATCACATTCTACTTCGCGAGAATCTGTAAAAAATTTTGTCATTACCACGGGATATTCTTGTGAAACTGCAGCTGCTAAGTCTAGCGTGTCTTGTAGAGTTTTTTCATCGTAGGAAACTCTCATGGCCGCTCCACTTAGGACGTAGGAAGGTCTTACTAACACGGGATACCCTACTTTTTCTGCAAATTTAAGTGCTTCTTCATTGGTAGTTAAAGTGGCCCATTCTGGTTGTTTTATATTTAATTGATCTAGTAAAGAACTAAACTTTGCTCTGTCCTCAGCCATGTCTATTCTGGATCCTTGGGTACCTAATATGTTTATTCCAGCCTTGCGGTAGAATTCCGAATATTTCGAAAATTTAGCAGCAAGATTTTGTGCAATTTGACCTCCCGCATTTAAAACAATTCCATAAGCTTTTTCTAATTCGCAAATATCCAAAACCCTTTCACCTGAAAGCTCTTCGAAATAAAGCCGATCTGAAACATCGTAATCAGTGCTTACAGTTTCAGGGTTGTAGTTAATTATTATTGCCTTATCAATATCCAACTTCTGTAAACCCCATAAGCAGTTAACTGAGCCCCAGTCGAATTCGCAACTGGCGCCTATACGATAAGTACCACAACCGAGCACTATGATTTTTTTTAAATTTTGTCTTGTCTCTTCCTCATAATCAATATCGTGTTTATTACCCCAATAAGTAAGATATAGATATTGTCTTTCCGGTACGCATTGTCCTGCTAGAGTATCGATCTGTTTTACATAAGGGACAATTTCATATCTCTTTCTTAATCGCCTGATGGAGGGGGTATCCAAACCAATTATTTTAGCAATTTGACCGTCGGAAAATCCGTATCGCTTTGCTCTTGATAAATGATATTTCTTTATTTCGTCAGAGGAGCCCAAGAAATCTAGATCTGCCAGCTCTTTTTCAATTTCAACGATATTTTTTAATTTATATAAAAACCATTTATCAACCATAGATCTCTCATAAATCTCATCAATGGATATCCCTCGTTTAATAGCCTCGCCAATTCTAAGAAACCTTAAATCAGTTGGATTCCTTAATTCATATTTTAATTCGTTAATATCCTCAATTGGCTCAAGATCGTTAGCAACAAATCCTTTCAATCCTATATCGAGCATTCGAAGAGCTTTCTGGATTGTTTCTTCAAAATTACGCCCAATGCTCATGCATTCTCCAACCCCCTTCATCTGAGGTCCTATGCGCCTATCTACCTTCTCAAATTTTGTTAGATCCCAACGAGGATATTTTAATACCATATAGTCTGTTGCGGGTTCGAAATTTGCCGTGGTTTTAAGCGTAATTTGGTTTTTAAGCTCCGGTAAGGTATATCCAACAGCAACTTTAGCAGCAATATATGCTAAAGGATATCCTGTAGCTTTTGAAGCAAGGGCAGAAGATCTTGACAATCTGGCGTTAATTTCGATTGCTCGAAACCGTTTTGAAAAAGGATCGAGCGCCCATTGAATATTGCATTCTCCTATAACGCCCACGCCTCTGGTTGCTCGGATCGAGGCAGAGCGCAACATCTGAAGTTCTTCATCAGGCAAGGTTTGAGCGGGAGCCATTACAATGCTATCTCCCGTATGAATTCCGCATGGATCTACATTTTCCATGCTACAATTAATGAAACAATTGTCTTCTGCATCTCTAAGAATTTCAAATTCGATTTCTTTCCAACCCCACACGCTTTCTTCAATTAGAATTTGATGAATCCTCGATTGAGCTAAACCCCTCTTTGCCATTTTTTCAAATTGCTCCCAATTGTGAATGATTCCGGAACCCTTGCCCCCTAATACATAAGCAACTCTCAGCATCAAAGGAAATCCTAACTCTTCGGCCACTTCCTTTGCTTCTTTGTAGGAGTTCACCGCTTTGCTCTTACATACGGGGCAATCCGCCTCGAACATTGCCTTTACAAATAGTTCCCTATCTTCTGTTGCTTCTATTGCCTCTATTGGCGTTCCTAAAACCTTGACATTATATTTATCTAGAATTCCTGCTTCATAAAGCTCAACAGCAACATTTAAACCAGTTTGACCTCCAAATGACGTGCATATCCCATCAGGTCTTTCTTTTTTAATGATTTTTTCGACATATTTAACGTTGATGGGAAGTAAATATACTTTATCAGACATTTGTGGGTCTGTCTGGATTGTTGCAATATTTGGGTTGACTAAAATTGTTTCAATTCCTTCTTCGTTTAAAGCTTTAAGCACTTGGCTACCGCTGTAATCAAACTCTCCCGCTTGACCAATTCTCACGGCTCCAGAACCTAAGATTAATACTTTTTTTAATGATTTATCTAATGGCATCTTTTTAGACCCCCATGAGCTTAATAAATTTGTCAAATAACTGATCTTTCATATCTAACGCTCCAGGAGAGGCATCAGGATTAAAAGCTACAGAAAATATAGGTTTAGAATCGTGAATTATTCCTTCATTTGAATTATCATCCTTATCGTAATATAATTCCTTGAATCCACTCCTATCGATATCTTTTAAGCAATACCCATGATTTTGAAAAGTAATATAACAATGGTTTGTAGCACTTTCAACTGTAGTTCTACCACCCCTGTGTTCAGCAGTCATTTTATAGCATTTGCCTCCTGCGGCGAGTCCTATTATATTATTGCCTAAACCAATTCCCATGGTTGGAACTGACGCTTTTATTAGTTTTTTCGCTACATCAATCGTTTCATTATAGATATTTGGATTGCCGGGGCCATTTGAGATTAATACCCCATTCGCATTTAGATTCTTGATGTTTTCATATGTATAATTATAGGGTACTATACTAACTTCAATATCTTTAGATAAAAGAGTTCTTATTATGCTATTCTTCAATCCTAAGTCAATAATCA
>JAEORV010000226.1 GCA_016840695.1 Promethearchaeota archaeon | reverse complement strand
CATAGGTTATAACCAAGTTTCATAGCAGATCCTATTCCTTGAAATGAATATCTGACATCGTAATGATTACATACGCTCAAATTATCAATTGAACCTTCGTATGAAGGGACTCGATCTGGCTCTTCATGACTAATTGTTTTAATTATTCTCTCTTTCGCATCCATTTTAATCGTGATTAATTTTTTCAAATAAAATATCCATTATATCAAATTCAACTTTTTTCAATTTAAATTTAAATTTTGGACCATTTATATTATTAGAAAAATGAAAGGAATGAATAATAGTTTATTAGAAATAAATCTTTCAAAACAAGAAGTAAATGATTTACCTTTATCTGATGAAATTTTAAACGATTATATTGGTGGGAGAGGTCTCGGAGTAAAACTCTTCACGGATCGAATCGCACCTCAAGTTGATGCCCTAAGCCCTGAAAATGTGATGATCTTTACCACGGGGCCATTCGGAGGGACTTCAATACCGACAAATGGTCGATTTTCGCTTGTTACAAAGTCTCCATTGACACATGGAATTTTTTATTCCAATTCTGGGGGATTTTTTGCACCCGTCATGAAAAAGTGCGGATTTGACGGCATTCTAATAGAAGGGACCTTGAAACAGCCTGGTTATATATTAATAAATGGAGATGAAGGGGCAACCATTAAAGATGCGTCTAGTATTTGGGGACTTGACACCGAACAAACGCTGCGAAAGCTGAAAGAAGTCGAAGGTGATAAAATTCATGTCCTTTCAATTGGTCCAGCTGGAGAAAACTTGGTTAAAATCGCTGCCATAATGAACGATGCTGATAGAGCGTTTGGAAGGGGTGGAGTTGGAGCTGTAATGGGGTCCAAAAAGTTGAAAGCTATTGTTGTAAAAGGCGGATCTAAAAAAACAGAAGTAAACGACCCCGAATTGTTGAAAAAGTTTGTTAAAGTCGCAATGGATAAGATAAAAGTAGTGCCAATAACGCGAATTTCATTGCCAAAAATGGGAACTGCTGCCCTTGTTAATGTAATTAACACCCTCGGAATGTTGCCAATAAACAACTTCCAGAAAGGCTACGATGAAAGAGCCGCTCAGGTTAGTGGCGAAGCAATAGAAAAACAGATACTCCAGAAAGACGAAGGATGTTTTGCCTGCCCCATTCGCTGCGGAAGAATGACTAAAGCCGGTGACATGGAAGGAAAAGGCCCAGAATACGAATCAGTATGGGCTCTCGGGCCTAATCTTGGAATTTATGATTTAATTACGGTTACTCAAGCAAACTATTTGTGTAATAAGTTAGGAATTGACACGATTTCGTGTGGAGGGAGCATTGCATGCGGCATGGAACTCCAGGAGAAAGGATTGCTTAAAGATAACGATCTCAAATTTGGAAACGCGGCAATTCTCAAGGAATTAGTGAAAAAGATCGCCGAGAAGGAAGGGATAGGTGCCGAATTGAGCGAAGGTTCTGCTTATTTAGCAAAAAAATATGGAACCCCTGACAGTGCAATACACGTGAAAGGTCTAGAATTACCTGCATACGATCCTCGAGGGGCAGTAGGGCACGCTCTTGGGTACGCAACATCAACTCGAGGAGGGTGTCATCTCACGGGCTATTTAGCGTCCTTAGAAATCTTTGCCGCACCGAAAAAAATCGATCGGTTCACGATTGCAGGAAAACCAGATTTACTCGCATTAAAACAGAATCAAAAGGCTACTGAAGATAGTCTGGTAATTTGTGCTTTCGCTGGGTGGGCATTAGGACTCGATTATTACGCACGATTACTTAGAGCAATTACAGGAATTGAATATGATGTCATGGAACTGACAAAAATTGGCGAAAGAATTTACACTTTAGAGCGATTGTTCAACTTAAGAGAGGGAATTGGTAAAGAAGCCGATACCTTACCTCCAAGATTTCTAAATGAACCATTGAAAGAAGGTTTTTCTAAAGATAATGTAGTACCATTACAAAAAATGTTAGACCAATATTATTATGTCAGAGGTTGGGACGAGAACGGTGTTCCTAAACCCGATAAAATTAAACAATTAGGAATTGAATTTTCATAGGAGAGAGAAATGGTTGTTGATAAATCTATATTTGATATATTTGACATGGTAGGTAAGCATCTTGTAAGACAAGGGCTCAATACTAGTCATTCGGGTAATATTTCCATTCGTTCGGGTGGTAAAATAATCATTAAACGACGCACTGGTATGTTGGGTAACCTCAAACCAGAAGATTTAGTCGAAACATCGTTGGAAGAAGAAGATTCTGGTTCGTTAATTGCCAGCACGGAGTTAGGCGTGCACAGAGCAATCTACCTGCAAACTGATGCAATGGCGGTAATTCACGCTCACGTTCCGTACTGCGTTGCGCTTTCGCTAATAGAAGACGAAATTACTTGTATAGATGCCGAGGGATTTGCCTTATATAAAAAAATTCCAATAATAGATGTTGAGATACCCGCAGGTGCTTATTATACTTCAATTGAAGTACCAAAAGTTCTCAAAAATTATCCATTCGTGGTTGTTCGAGGTCACGGCATATTTGCCAAAGGAATGACTTTAGAAGACGCACTTCAGTACGTTACAGGTGCCGAACAATCAGCTCACATAAGATATCTCACCCTACTGACTGAAAAACCGTTAAAACGCGATTTTTCAAAAGAGAAGGACTTCTCCTCTTGGTAATTATTAATAAATAATTAAAAAATGAAAATGCTTTTTAAGTAGCGACCTTTTAGAATCAAATATTTAATTATTTCGTAATGTGAGCTTAAGTTGGAAGAGAGTTACATTAAAGGTAGAAACATTAGTTTCTTGATGTTATGGGTTCTATATTTTTCAATATTCTTTTCAATGTCCCAGATAGCAGTGACAATGGAAAATATTGAAGCAACTGTTCCTGGAACCACGAGTTTTGGAATTGGATTGATCTCGGCGACTAATGCATTCCTAAATATTATCGGGAGTCTTGTATTTGGTTATTATCAGGAGAAAATAATTGAAAAATATTCTAGAAAGAAGATTTTAATTATTACATATTCACTAATGATAATGGCATTTTTCTGCGGGGCATTATCAATTCATTATGCCATGCTTTATATGTGCATTGTCATTGCTTCTATTGGTACAGGGGCATTCGGTCCCGTTGCATTTAGCATGATAAACGATTTTTTTCCAGCAAAGGAACGAGGAAGCAAGGGGGGGCTGATGAGCGTGGGTTTACTTCTTGGTTCAGGTTTTGGAATAGGTGCTGGTGCATTATTCGGCAATACTGGAGCATTCGGATGGAGGATCACCTGGATGATAGGACCTATTGGAGGAGTGATATGGCTAATCCTTTATAAATTAAAAGGAATTGATCCAGAACGAGGTCGTGCTGAGGTAGGATTTGAAGATTTTGAAGGAGCCATCAATTACGATTATAAATTAACCTTAAGTAACGTAGCTGAATTGTTTAAGAAAAAGTATTTGATTGCTTTTTTCATTTTTCAGTTATTCAATTCATTTTCAGCAGCAACCATGGGTACCTGGGGAATCCGTTACCTGACAGAATTCAGGATTGGTGAAGAGGTGATAGCAACATTTTTCACTATATGTGTTGGACTTTTTGCCCTTCCAGGCAGTTTTTTGGGAGGATATTTAGGAGACCGTTTTTATCGCAAGGGGAAATTAAACATGCGAATTGTTATTGCAATGTCCGGAATGATTATTGGAACAATCTGCAATATGACTTTTTATTTGCTGCCTTTAACGATACCTTATTCAATCCTTATCATCGTCATCATGGCGTGTTCAGCAATGTTTTTCGCTAACTTGCATGTCGGTAATGGATTTGCAATGATATCCGAAGTTTGCGTTCCAGAATTGAGGAGTTCAGCTCACGCCCTAAATGGTTTATTCGTAAATCTCGGTAATGTGATTGGAAATTTAATATTTTCCTCAATTATTACGGCTGATAGGTCGCTTATGGCTTTTGCTATCGGACTTGTATATACAGTCACTCTACTCGGCTCGTTATTATGGATTGTCCCTTATTTCCAATATCCAAAAGATGCCGAAAGTTGCGATGAATTGATGTCGGAAAGGAGAAAGGAAATCGAGTCGAAAAAGGTGATTTAATAATGGATAAAATAAATAACATATTTGATAGGCTTTTAGAGAAGGTTCATGGCGGGCTCTATGCAATAATATCAATGGTTGTTGGTGTTTCCTTGATTTTCATTGCAATGTCGCAATACCCAGGATATAACATGGTTGAATATTATGTGAGTAATTTAGGCGCTGGACCAGGATTGTCAGGACCATTGTTCAATATTGGTCTAATTTTAGCTGGAATAATCGCCATTCCGTTTTTCGTTCACCTCGGAAGAGTCCTAAAACAAGAAGACATTTATGATATCGTACGAAAGTCGGCAGTAGGAATATCTGTAATTGGATGTGTTTGTTTATCAATAGTGGGATGCTTTCCCGCCACTTCTGGATTTAGTTTACTCTTGCATTATTATTTTGCAATGGGTTTCTTTTTTTCTGGGTTATTGTTTTGCTTTCTATTTAGCGTTGTAATGTTTAAAGATTCGAAA
>JAEORV010000225.1 GCA_016840695.1 Promethearchaeota archaeon | reverse complement strand
ATTTTTTATTTTTTGAGGAAGTTATTAAATTGATTGATTCCTCAAAAATTGATAAACCAATTAGAACAAGAGACCAGGCTATTATAGAGTTGTTATATGGAACAGGGATGAGAGTAACAGAACTATCAAATTTAGATATAAATGATATGAATTTGGATGATGATATAATAAAGGTTTTAGGGAAAGGTTCCAAAGAAAGGATATTACCATTAAGCAACCCGGCAAAAACCGCTCTGAACAACTATTGGAATATTAGGGGACAGGTACCAAGGGTAAACTATCGTCAATTAATTTTATGCAAGGCTTTATTTATTAATTGTCTAGGGACAAGACTTTCTTCCAGAAGTATTCGAAGAATGATTAACAAATACATGCATTTGGCGTGTCTAAATAAAAAAATCAGTCCACATGTCTTCAGACATACTTTTGCTACTCACCTGTTAAATGGTGGGGCTGATTTACGTTCGGTGCAGGAATTACTAGGTCATGAAAGCTTGTCTACAACACAGATATATACTCATGTGACAAAAGATAGATTAGTAAGAACTTACAAAAAATGTATTCCAAGAAAATAAACAATACTTTTCATAATAGACTGACTAAAAAATATCTTTAATGCCCATTATGTTTGAATACGATGAACGATTATAAAAAGAATGAAATATTACAATAGGAGGAGATGGTTGAACTATGTTTAAAGGAACAACAATTCTTGCTGTTAGACGAGATAATGAAATAGCCATCGCTGGTGATGGTCAGATTACAATGGGAAATACCGTTGCTAAAAATAAAGCAAAAAAAATAAGGAAACTCTATCATAATAAAGTTTTAACGGGATTTGCCGGAGGGGTTGCGGATGCTCTTACCCTATATGAAAGATTTGAAAACAAATTAGATGAATTTCAGGGAAATCTTAAACGGGCATCTATCGAACTTGCCAAAGACTGGAGAACTGATAAGGTCTTGAGAAAATTAGAAGCCTTGCTTATTGTTGCTGATTTACAGGATATGTTTACCATATCAGGGAATGGTGATATTATAGAACCCGATAAACCAATTGCAGCAATCGGATCGGGGGGACCGTATGCTTTATCATCAGCACAAGCTTTACTTCAATTTACCCAATTATCTGCTGCCGATATTGCCTTTGAATCATTGAAAATTACTTCCGCAATTTGCATCTACACCAATAATTGTATTACCGTCGAATCCCTTAAAGGTTAATGGAGGGAAATAATGTTAAAGGGTTTAATACCATCTGAAATTGTAGCCGAACTAGATAAATATATTGTTGGTCAGAAAATGGCAAAAGAAACTGTGGCGATTGCTTTAAGAAACAGAATCAGAAGAAAAAAACTACCTAAAAAACTAATTGATGAAGTTACTCCAAAAAATATTGTGATGATTGGACCAACCGGGGTTGGCAAGACAGAAATTGCTCGGAGATTAGCTAAATTGGTCAGAGCACCTTTTGTAAAAGTGGAAGCTACTAAATTTACCGAAGTAGGATATATTGGTAAAGATGTTGATTCTATGATAAGAGACTTGGTACAGGTTGCTGTTCAGCTTATCCGTAAAGAAAAAATTGAAGAGGTTCGCGAGAAAGCAAAGGAGAGAGTAGAAGAAAGAATATTACAGGTATTGTTCCCTTCTCTTCATCAGGGAGATTTCAAAAATGAAGCAGATATGAGTTATAGAAATAATAAAACAAATATCATTGAAAGTAAAGAAGAGACAGTAGTTATGCATCATGATTCAACTGATCAGAACACACAAAAAGAAAGATTTATGAAGACAAAAGAAAAGTTGAGAGATAGACTGAGAAATGGTCAGTTTGAAGACAAGATAATTGATATTGAAATTGAAGAGCAAAACCAGTCTTCAATGGAACTATTCTCTAATATGGGGATGGAAGGAATCGGTATCAATTTCAAAGATATTATGGATAGAATGTTACCTGGAAGAAAAAAACGACAAAAAATAAAGATATCAGAAGCAAGAAAAATCCTGTTGGATGAGGAAATTGAAAAAATGCTGGAAACAAATAAAATAGCTAAAGAAGCTGTTAACAGAACTGAGGAGTTGGGAATTGTGTTTATTGATGAGATAGATAAAATTGCAATGCAAGAAAAATCTTATGGACCTGATGTATCCAGAAGCGGTGTACAGAGAGACATCCTGCCCATTATTGAAGGCTCTTCCGTTATGACTAAATATGGAGTGGTAAAGACTGACCACATTCTTTTCATTGCCGCTGGAGCATTTAACGCATCCAAACCTTCGGATTTAATCCCCGAGTTACAGGGTCGATTCCCTTTACGCGTAGAATTAAATAGTTTAAAAGAAGATGATTTAGAGAAAATCTTAATTGAACCGGATAATTCACTAATAAAGCAATACAAGGCACTTTTAAAAACAGAAGGAATTGAATTGGAATTTCAGGAAGATGCGATAAAAGAATTGGCCAGGATAGCCGCAATGGTGAATGAACAAAATGAAAATATTGGCGCTAGAAGACTTTATACTGTCCTCGAGAGATTATTAGATCGCATATCATTTAATGCTCCCAGGATCGGAAAAAAGAAAGTCATTATTACTAAAAATTATGTGAGGAATCGTCTAGAGAATATCATTCAGAAAGAAGACTTAAGCAAATATATTTTGTAAAATCAGGAGAAATTTTTCAAAATATATTCCGTTAAGCAAGATAAACAAAAAATAGTTCATCTTGCTTAACAAAACTAATTGTGGTATACTTACTTGATTTTATCATTCTTTATACTATATATTATAATTATGATAAAATATTTAAAACATTTTTAAAAAGGAGAGTGGTTATTTGAGCGTTATATCGATGAAACAATTATTAGAATCCGGTGTCCACTTTGGACATCAGAAAAGGCGTTGGGATCCCAGAATGCGGTCATATATTTTTACAGAAAGAAATAATATTTATATTATTGATCTTCAGCAGACTGTAAAACTGATCGATGAAGCTTATAACTTTGTTCATGACCTTGCAAGCAAAAATGGTAATATTATATTTGTAGGAACAAAAAAACAAGCACAGGAATCAATTATTTCGGAGGCTGAAAAATGTGGTATGCCCTATGTTAATTATAGATGGCTAGGAGGTACATTGACTAATTTTAATACCATTAATCAAAGAGTCAAGCGTCTTTTCCAATTAGAAAAAATGGAGCAAGGTGAAGATTTTAAACTGTTACCTAAAAAAGAAGTCATTATCTTAAGAAGAGAAAAGGAAAAACTGGAAAAATTATTAACGGGAATTAAAAATATGGAAAAACTACCAGATGCTTTATTCATAATAGATCCAAAGCGAGAAAAAATCGCAGTAGCAGAAGCCAGAAAATTATCTATCCCCATTGTAGCAGTTGTTGATACTAATTGTAACCCTGAGGAAATTGACTATGTAATTCCTGGAAATGATGACGCAATCAGAGCAATTAAGTTAATGACTTCGGTTATTGCAGATGCTGTTCTGCAGGGTAAAAAAGAATCTTTAGAAGATAATGTCAAACTGGCAGTGTGAATCTACCTATTGTTTATAAACAATTAAGTTGACCAAAAGGAGATAGATAGAAGATGAGTATTAGTGCTAAACAAGTGAAAGAACTTAGAGATGAAACCGGTGCAGGTATGATGGATTGCAAAAAAGCATTGACCCATACTAATGGAGATTTAGAAAAAGCAGTGGATTATCTCCGTAAAAAGGGTATTAAGTCAGCAAGTTCTAAATTTGGCCGCAAAGCTTCAAACGGATTAATTGCCTCTTATATACATTTAAACGGGAAGGTTGGTGTCTTATTGGAAATTAATTGCGAAACAGATTTTGTAGCAAAAACTTCCGATTTTAATGAACTGGCAAAAAATATTACCCTCCAGATAGCAGCCTCCAATCCAAAATACATTACCCGTGAAGAAATACCGGAAGAAGTTATCAAAAAGGAAAAAGAAGTCTATTATGGTCAGTCAGAAAATTTAAATAAACCTCAAAAAGTCCTTGACAATATTGTTGAAGGAAAACTTAATAAATTTTATAAAGAAATATGCCTGTTAGAACAAGAATACATCCGTGATCCTGAAAATACAGTTAACAACCTTGTGTTGGAAGCAATAGCTAAACTTAAAGAGAACATTGTAGTTAAACGATTTGTCAGGTTTCAACTTGGTGAGTAGAACGATAAAAATAGAAATGTTAACAAATCTTTAAATCAGATAACATGTCAAATAATAAGAATTACAAAAAATGAACAAAAATAACCCTGTTTATAAACGGATATTATTAAAATTAGGTGGAGAATCCTTTTCCGAAGAGGGGAAGGGCGGCATTGATGTTGGTCGTGTCAAGTTTATTTCAGGAGAGTTGGCTGAGATAAAACAGATGGGAATACAGATTGCTATTGTTATCGGGGGGGGCAATATTTTTCGAGGTAGAGAGGCAAGCAAGAAGGGAATCAATCAAGCATCTGCTGATTATATGGGCATGCTTGGCACCGTTATCAATGCACTTGCCCTGCAAGATTCATTAGAAAAGCTTAATATTGAAACAAGAGT
>JAEORV010000224.1 GCA_016840695.1 Promethearchaeota archaeon | reverse complement strand
ACATGGGTATGGACGCAGCTGTAGGTCTGATGTATCCATTTTTAGCCATCGTGGAAAGCATACCAGGGATTCCATTGTTTATTAAGCGCTTATTTGAGAACTTTCATGCGTGTAACGGTTTTGTCGTGTATGGTAACGCCACAACTGATGGAAGGGTATTGATGGGAAGAGATTTTCAATTCTCTGAATATGGTTTCTACGAGACATCGTTAATGATCGAGCAATTTCCAGACGAAGGATATAACTTCATTACCTGTAGTGCCCCAGGATTTGTTGGATTAGGAACTGGTATGAATTCGAGAGGAATTGGAATGGGTGCCCAAATGTTAACTGCCTTAGATCTATCTTTAGATTATGGCATGGGCTTGTTCTTCACGATTCGCAATGTAATTCAATACGCTGGAGAATTAAGCGAAGCCATAGAGATGGTACGTAACTCTAAGAGAGGGAACCCGTGGATCTATTCGATTGGAGACGGTATTGGACCCGAAATCGGGGGTGTCATGTTGGAGACATCAGCGCGCAATTTCTTTGCAAGGGGATGTGACTATGAACAACCATCTTGGGCACCCTTTTCTCAGATTGAGGATAAAGACGACTTAGTTTCTGGAACCAACCACTTCATTAATCCTTGGATGAACCTCAAGACAATCTCTTGGGCGCATAATAACACGCTTTGGCGCTATGAAACAATGACCAACTTACTTTTGCATAACTATGGTACAATTGACGTGGATAAAGGTTGGGAAATCATTGATTTTCTCCACCCTCCCAATTATGGTTATTATGGCGATGATCCTCATCAAACCGTCAAGGCAGCAAAATCGCTAATGGACCTCACTAATCTCGACATTTATTCGCTCTACGGGTATTACGACGATCCTTTAATCGTTCATTCACTTAACTAACATTCTTTTTTTTCTTTTACTCCCCTTAGTTTACATCAACACAATTCCAAAACAAATAAAACATAAAAGAAGTAAAATTACAAATTTAACATTATAAGTAAAAAACCTCTCTTTTACTTGAATCATGTATTGTTTATAATCTTGCTCAAACATAGGAATTAATATATTCTTTTCTTCATAGAATGTAATACCTATTAAAAGAGTTAGAATGAATAAAAAGATAAGGAATCCTAATAAGGATCTCATCATAAAAAAGAAAGAAAATGTAATAAATATAAATCGCGCTGTCATGGGATGCCTAACTTTTCCATAATATCCTTCCTTTATTATTTTTCCTGGGTGATTCTTTGCTATATGAACCTCCTGATTGATTCGAATAATAATGAAACATTGATATAAAGATATAAAAAAAATTATTGAACCAGTGAATAAATGTAGGAATTTCCATAAATAAATGTTAATTATCCCTGATATAATGATGATTTCAAACGAAGACCATAATATGAACTCAGTATATTCCGATTGCGTCATGTATGCAATTATAAAAGCCCCACATGTTAAGAAAAACGATAAAAAACCAAATAAAATTTTATTTTTTATCATGCTTATTAATAGAAATAATTAATTGCTATATAAAATGAAAAAATTGAGATAAAATTTATTGATATTAACTCTATTCAACATTTCACTATTACTACCCTAATAGGCTATCGAGTTTTCCAAAAGATATAAAAATAACATTGCTATCATATATTGCATATTATGAGAAATCCAAAATTCCTAAAAGGATCGGCTTTAATGGCAATCATGATCAGTGTTCTAATCATACCTATTCTGACTTTTGCACAACCTTCAGGATTAACGGTGTCATGTGGACCCGAAGATACATTCAATTATTCTCCCGATGGCAAAGGTTATTTAAAAATTAATTCTGATGGAAAAAAATTGTTACATGTTGAAGGAACACCATATGAAATGGGATATCAGCACGGATATTTATTATCTGAGGGTGTTGGTATAATGACAAGCGAAGATTACTTTCTTAACCTAATTCTTGACATGCTTATTGGAATGGATAAAGATGAAATAATTGCAAAAATCATGGAGCTCTTTGACGATTGTCAAGTAATTGAAGACTTGTTACATTGCGCAATAATAGGTTTAAAAGAATTCTTGATAAACCTCACGTGGTCAATGATGGAAGATAATTTTCAGCATGTTCCAGAAGAATTCTTGGAAGAAATGCAGGGAGTTGCCGACGGAGCTACTGACGCAGGCGTAGCTACGACTCAAAAGAATGTTTTAATTCTTAACATGGGTTTTGATGCGTTGTTAACTTTAGGCTATCCTATTGCAATGATAGTTACCCTCATCCCCGGTTTAGCTACGCTTATTGCAAAAATTATTGAAAACCTTCACGCTTGTAATGGATTTGTTCTCCATGGGGAAGCAACCGTTGATGGAAGGGTTTTACTTGGTAGGGATTTCATGTTTAGCTCCTATGGATTTCACAAAACTGCTCTATTAATTGAACAAGTACCTGATAACGGTTATTCATTTGTTAGCGTGTCGTATCCGGGATTTGTTGGAGCAACTGCCGCTATGAATTCAAGAGGTATTGGTATCGGATGTGACATGGTGCCTGCCCTTGATTGCACTCCAGGAGAATTTGGAATGGGCGTTTTATTAACCTGTAGAAATGTTGTTCAATACGCCGGAGAATTGAGCGAAGCGGTTGATATGATCAATACCTCTAAAAGGGGAGTTTCATGGTTGTACGTGCTTGGTGATGGTGTTGGCGAGCAAATCGGAGGAGCCATCGCAGAAACTTCAGCTCATAAATGCGTGGTGCGATATTCTGATTACGAACAACCCTGCTGGTCTCCTTACCCTCAAATAGAGCATGAAGACGATATAGTAACAGTAACCAACCACTATCTCGATCCTGAAATGAACTTTGGTGCTGGTAGTTGGGCGCTTGACGAAGATTCACCATGGCGTTACGAAACGATGACAAATTTGATATTGGATAATTATGGTACGATTGATGTGGCAAAAGGTCGCGAGCTTATTGATTTTCTCCACCCACCAAATTATGATTATTATGGAGATGATACAACTCAACCAGTGTCTTCCTCAGTTTCGCTTTTTGATCTCACTAATTTGGATGTCTATTCACTTTTCGGATTTTACGACGATCCATGGGCTTTCCATTCATTAGATTAGTAATTTTTAATTTGATTTTTATTCTTGAAGTATTATAGAATCATTCATAGAGATTAATATTTGCTCTGAAATATATTAGAATTTAGAATATGGTTTATTCTCTCATCTCTTGATTTCATATTACTAAAATCTCCTCGTTCTTGGCTAAATAATAGGTTCTTATTTAAAGTTAGCGAGTCTCATGTTATTTCCTCTATTTTTCTTCATTCTTGATTAAAATGAAAGTGATGAGTATTTTAAAGTTTATTCACATGCTCTATATATTACGATAGAGAATATATGGGCTATATAGTTAGATACAATTTCAAAAAGTGAATATTATCCTCTATACTAAGGGAATAATATCACGATATTATTTTTTTTTTTAAACCTTAGTTTTAATACTTGGGTATGGATCAAGATGATATAAAAAGGAAAATTGAGACAATCGATTTTTTCTTAAAAAACAAGGAAAAAATAGAAAAGCACTACATGAACCTTAGCAAGGCAATCTATCAAAACCAGGCTCAATCGATAATAAAACTCTCGAAGATCATCACGAGATACCACATGGGCATTATTCAGGATTGATGACAAGAGCCAGATTTTGTAAGTATGGTGAGAATTTTATCCGATATTTAAGAAAAGATTTCTATTTCTCAAATCTTGAAAGTTCTTCTTTAAGGGATTGAACTGTACCGCCAATAAAATTTGAGGTTGCCGTGATTTCTTCCATCGAGGCTGTCTGTTCTTCTGAAGCTGAACTGATCTCTTCCATCGAATGCGAGATTTCTTGACTAAAATTCGCCACGGTTTCAATTTTTTCAATGATATTTGTAACGATGTCAACCGTTTTCTCAACTGAATTTTTAGATTCCTCGGCTAATTTCTGCACCTTTTCGGCAACGACTGCAAAACCTAGTCCCGCTTCGCCCGCTCTTCCCGCTTCGATGCTTGCGTTAAGCGCTAGAAGGTTTGTCTGCTCTGATATGTTCGTGACGATCTTAATAACATCTCTAATGTCTTGAGCCATTGAATTGATTTCTGCTAGTTTTTGAGCCTGCGTTTGTGACCCTCGAGCAACTTCCATCGTCGTTGCCGCAATTTCTTCTGCCGTTGCGTTAACTTCGCTCGCGCTTGCTGCAAGTTCAGTAACGCTATTTGCCACGTTTACGGAAATCTCCGAGCTGGCACTAATAATTTTTATTAGATCTTTGTTCTTAGTATTTATTATCCCTTCTTGGGCTTCTATCTTATCTATAACAAAAGTATTGCCACGCCCTAAAATTAGGAATGCTACCGCATACAAGATCGCTGTTAAAAATATTAATTCGTACTGATAAAACGTAAAGGTAATTATTTCTACAAATATTATAGATGTAAAGGTAGTATATGAAAGTGCCTTAAATGATAATGATTTCTTTTCGAGTTTCCTTGACTTAACACCCCAAAATAATGAAAATAGAAACAAAC
>JAEORV010000223.1 GCA_016840695.1 Promethearchaeota archaeon | reverse complement strand
TACTCCTGTTTTTAGAAATGTTGGATTTATATTTCTCATGCTCTTTACCCAAAAGACTTTCTACGAGAATAAAAAAAGTCCATTTCCAATACTACTAATTTGCATAATTATAGCTGCGGTAACAACTATTATCATTGAGGTAGTGGGTTTTACCATTGTTGATCCTGCTATCAGTTATATTGGAGATATATCCTTAGCTACTTCAATGTTTATTGCTTTCTCTTGGTGTGGATACGCTGCGTTAACATCATATAAAGAAGTGAAATCACTTAGCATTGAACCCCATTTTAAAAAGAGATATCAGTTTCTAGGTGTTGTAGCTTTTATTAACGACATTCCCGCTATACTATTTGTACTTCAAGCACCTCTAAATGTTGTTTTACAAACCGACCTGCTTCCATTAGTCTTCTTAGGTTTCCTAATTACTTCTATGATTGCGGTCTTTATTTATTATATACTCTGGTTCATGCCAACTTCGGTGAAAAACTATTTTAACAAGGGATATACTTCCAAAAAATCAGCAGAAGAAGAGCTATCTGAAGAAGAATTAATGAAAGGAATCAAGGAGGAAATTGATAAATGACATCAATAATGGAGGTCTTAGGCGACGAGCTTGCTAACTTGCTTAGTATTAAACCGATACAAGCAAAAGGTCTTTTAAGACTTTCAATTAGGGATGTAATGCCCGATAAATTAGCGGAGGATTTAACACTTCAGAATCTAACGGATGTTTTAAAAAAAGGGCTTAAGGGCCGATTGGATAGAATCGGTGCATCAAATAGTGAAATGATAGTGAATAAAATGGTTAATTTCGCTACTAAAAAGCAGTCATTAATAACAATTTTAAAAACATAACTTCTTTTTTATTGTTTTATATCTTCTAATTTCATATTGATATTCCGTAATCCAGAAGAAACTAGTGTAATAAATTAATTGAACAAGTATAAGTATAAAAACAATTACCCGATTAATATTTTATAAAAACAAATAAATTATTGATTAAAATGGATATTGGTACAGAATTGTATTATTATGTTTACTTGATATTGTGGTGCGTTACTGGAGTTTTTATTATCATTAAAGCCGTAAAATCTAAAACCATTAATTTGATTCATTTCGGACTCTCGTTGATATCCTTAGGACTTGCGAGTATTCCTGAACTTTTTGGATCTTATTCTGGAGCCGCAATTTTTCGGGGTATAGGATTAATTTTGGTGCTATTCTTTATTGAAAAAACATTTTACGAGGAAAAAAAAAGTCCATTCGTGCTTTTTGTTATTTGCTTGATAATTGGAGCATCATTTATGGCGATATTCGACCTTTGGAGTAAAGTTACTCCATCAAAGCTCCTCGAGTACATCAGAGACCTCTCGTTTGCTATTTCGATAATGATTCCTTTTTGCTGGCTTACCTTTGCATCATATAGCTCATATAAACTGGTAAAAACTCTAGAAATTGAACCTCATATTATAAAGAGATATCAAATTCTCGGAGTAGTCGCTTTTATTAATCTCATACCTGCTACTTTCTTGTCCGTTGAAATTCCTCTAGCTATAACTGTCATGCCCGATTTTAGCGACATTGTATTAATTGGATTTTTAGTCTCGTCTTTACTTACGATTGTTTTCTATTACATACTATGGTTCATGCCTACATCAGTGAAGAATTATTTTAACAAGGATTATACACCTAAAGTAATTGAGGAGGATGTAGAGATCTCTGAGGAAGAGTTAATGAAAAGTATTAGAGAGGATATAGGAATATGACATCTATTATTGAGGTTTTGGGGGAACAAATTTCAAAAGCGCTTAATATAAAATCAATCCAAGCTAAAGGCCTTCTAAGGCTTGCAATAAAAGATGTCATGTCTGATAAACCAGTTGATCAGATGTCCTTAAAAGATATTAAGGTTGTTTTAAATCAAGGTCTTACCGAACGACTGAATAAGATAGGCGTGTCAAATAGTGCTCAAATAGTAAAAGAGGTAGCTAATTACATAACTGCCAACCAGTCATTGATAACAATAATAAAAATATAATTAACACATAATTAATATTCCCTAAAGGTGTGCTTGCATTTCGTACACCTGAAAAAACTCGTGCTAGGTTCGTCAGCACTCCTCGTTTGTTCTTGCCACGCTTCAGCTTTATCATTCTTGCATTTTGGACAATCTTTTGGAACTATAGGATGGACGGATATTTTATCATCCGCAGACACGACAATTAGATTGTTTTTAAGGGCGTCTTTCTTTTTCTGAATATCATTTTGAACTTCCAACTCATCTCGCACGATATTTTGATGATAACCGCACCTGCAAGCTAAAGATGGCTTTCCATCCATTAACTTCTTGCGCAACATGTTGTGACATTCAGGACAGAATTCTACCATGACTTAATCAATATTTACTTATTTATTCAGTATTTCTTTCTTAATTTCGTATAATTTTTGATAATATGAAAAGTTTAGGTTTCTCATGTCTTGCACTAATTGAGCTTGAATTGATTTTTCCCCCGATGTAGCGATGATTAACTCGCCAATGACATTAACTAAGTCATCTTCTTTAAACTCAAAGACAACGTCTTTAATTTTTACCTCAATCTCCCCGGTTTTATCGTCCAAGGTGAATTTATCGTTTTCAACGAGATTTAGCACATAACCCGTAATTTGTATTTTTATATCGTCGTTTTTTACATCTTTTATCGTTCTCTGCTTTGCAAACTGGCTCTCCATTTAATTCTCCTACAACTTAGTTTTATTTTATAGATAGAAAAATAAATTTGAATATGATAATGAAACCAATAACAAAAATATCTACTATTAATTGATAAATATTAATCTTTTCTTATCTCATTGGATCATGTCTTAATTTGATAAATTCATTTTTAAGAAAGCGTTAAATTCTATCAAACCTAATGAATTAATATTAAAAACTCATTAATGGGAATTATCAATTAGAAATAGTGAGAATTGACTTGACTGACAAGGTTGCTACTTTTGGAGAAATAATGCTTCGGCTTTCGCCACCTGGTTTCAAGCGATTTACGCAAGCCAGGTCTTTTGATGTAATATATGGAGGCGGAGAATCCAACGTTGCCGTTTCCTTGGCGAATTATGGCATTCCGGCAGAATTTATTACAAGAATTCCAAATAACGACATTGGAGAAGCGTGCATTCAGTTCTTAAGGCAATATGGTGTAAACACTGATAAAATAATAAGAGGTGGAGATCGTCTTGGGATATACTTCCTCGAAACTGGCGCATCTGCTCGCCCGAGTAAGGTTATTTACGATCGCGATCAATCTGCCATATCAACTGCTAAACCTGAGATGTTTGATTGGGACGAAATATTTGAAGATGTGAGTTGGTTCCATTGGACTGGAATAACACCCGCCATATCTCATGATTTAGCTGACATTTGCCTTGATGCTGTTAAAAATGCGAAGAAGAATGGCGTCACGGTTTCGTGCGACCTAAACTACAGGAGTAAATTATGGAAATATGGAAAAGACCCAATTGATGTAATGCCCGAACTCGTGAAACATTGCGATGTTACAATCGGAAACGAGGAAGATGCAGAAAAAGTGCTGGACATATCTGCTCCCGATACGGTCATTACATCTGGTAAAATTGATGCCAAAAATTACAGGTTTGTCGTGGAAGAAATCGTGAAAAAATACCCAAACATCAAGAAGGTTGCGATCACGCTGAGAGGATCCATCTCTGCAAGCCATAACACGTGGTCAGCGGTGCTTTACGATGGGAAAGAAATGTACACCGCGCCAACTTACGAAATCACTCATATTGTCGATAGAGTCGGGGGTGGTGATTCTTTCATGGGTGGCTTGATTTATGGGTTTCTCACATACAAGGACAATCTTCAACAAGCGTTAAATTTTGCCGTAGCAGCGTCGTGTTTGAAACACACGATTATAGGGGATTTTAATTTGTCCTCAGTCCAAGAAGTTGAAAAATTAATGGGTGGAGACACATCAGGTCGGGTGGCGAGATAAATGGCTAGATACTCGAGTATAGAGGTTTATAACGCAATTTTGGAACAAGGATTAGTGCCTGTTTTTTACAACGGGGATATTGAGAAATCAAAAAATATCATAAAAGCAATTGCTAAGGGAGGTGGAAAGATAGTCGAATTCACAAATCGCGGTGATTTCGCTCTTGAAATATTCATAAAATTAGTCAAATACTTTGAAGAAGAAGAGCCCCAATTGATTTTTGGAGTGGGTTCCGTTGTTGAACCTAATACAGCGGCTCTATACATCAATAACGGAGCTAATTTCGTTGTTGGTCCAGTATTGAATCCCGAGATCGCAAAATTATGTAATCGACGGAGGATTCCTTATTCACCGGGATGTGGAACTCCTTCTGAAATTTCACAAGCAGAAGAGATGGGATGTGAAATCATAAAAATCTTCCCAGCAGGCATCGTAGGGGGTCCAAGTTTTGTCAAATCAATTCTAGCACCTAGTCCGTGGACGAAAGTAATGCCAACTGGAGGCGTTGATATCACCGAAAACAGTATAAAGTCTTGGTTTGAAGCTGGTATTGTTGCTGCAGGAATTGGTTCAAAACTCATCACAAAAGAGCTAGTAG
>JAEORV010000222.1 GCA_016840695.1 Promethearchaeota archaeon | reverse complement strand
CAATAAACGAGGAAAAATTTGAAATTTCTCCGTTAAAATCATCAATTTTATCCTTGTAGATGGTTAAAAAGTTTTTAACTAACTTTTCTGCCAAGGATTCAAGCATTACTGAGTCAAACTGCTGGTTCAAGCATTTAAAAATTAGGTGTAATCCAGATTGATGAGTATAAAAATAGAAAATGTGGTTTTCTAGGGTAATAGATTTTAAATTTTCTTTCAAATTATGTTTTGTAAACCGGATAATTAAATCAAAATAGCTTGCTAACGATTGTTGATCTACTGAGTTGTCATCAGAGAGCGTATAGTAAAATACAGCAATACCCGCTTGATTAGTGATCATTAGCTCTTGAATAACATCGACGAAATAATTTTGTTCGGGTGTTTTCGTATCATCTTTTTGCTTTTCGCTTTCGTATAAACTTGCAAGAACTTCTTTGATTCCAATCCTTTCTTCCGATGTTAAATCCTCGTCTTTAAATATATATTCGAAGTTTTTATCATTCGAGTTTAAAATCTCTACAAAACACCCTTATATCCAATTATTACTAATACAAATTCAATAGTAACACAATTTCTTTTTAAATTTTGTTCTTTCCTTTTATAAATTTATTTTTCAAACATGAATGCTTTTAACTTTAATTGCACCGAACTACTATTTAAACTTGTAGGCGCAACATTAATTCAAAGCGGGTTAATTATTTTTGTCGGTTGATGTAAAAAGATGAGAATTAAGAAACACGCGTCAAAAAGATATTTTTTTATTCAAAATAATCTGAAAAACATTGCCAATATTGGCCAAGAAATTATTAAAATGATTATGAAGAGTGCGCATAGTCTTCTTCTTTTCATAGTTTTTTTGCATTCGGAGCAAAAATCAGAATCTTCAATGTCTGTTCCACAAATTCTACATTTCAGGAGAAATCCACTTTCAAATTCGTTTAAAATTAACCTAAAATTAAATAATGAAAGCTATTATAAAAAGCATGGTTAAGAAGCTTCGGAGATGGTTACTACCTTTCCCCCTGCGGCTTCGATCTTTTCAATTGCCCGTTTTGAGGCGTTGTTTACGGTTATGTTGATTTTTTTGGTTATGCCTCCGCGCCCAAGTATTTTTTGGATGTTGATATCTGAAAGATTTATAGTATATGTGTCTCCAGATTTTATTGCTTTTTTGTCTTGGACAAGTGATTCCAATTTAAGGTCTAAATCTTTCAAGTTCAATGCATTAACCTTATAGATGCGGATTATATCTTGTGGTCGTTTAAAACCTTTCTTGCCCATGATCCAATCGGGATCAGGAAATCCTAACTCTTTTTGTTTCAAGTAATACGATTTTTTACTGTATTTCCATTGGGTTGTCTTGCCTTTTCCCGCTCTTTGTCCTGCTTTCCGATGTTGTCCTTGGGTTCCATATCCAACGGTTCTAGAAGCCCGGTGTCTTCTGATCTTTCTTTCGTGTTTTCTCATTGATTGTTCACCTATTCGATTAAATCATTTTATGTATGACTTCGTTAATATAAATTCCCACATTACCGAGTATACCACCTTCTCCGTAATGTTTTTTAATTGTACCTCGATGTCCTTTTCTTGGTGGGTGCAAGCGGAACACGGGTTTAATTTTGTATATGTCTTTTTCTTTATATTGAATTTCTCCTTGTATTAAAGCTCGTGCTAAATCGTTCATGGATTTGTATTTCGTTAAATTTTTAATGTGCTCTTCGGTAAGTGGCTTATTCCCTTCAACTTTGCCCCGAGCTCTAAGTAGTCTAAGCAAGGACTTTTCGTCAATTTCTCCATATGAGATGTAATCCTTACATTTATTTAACATTCCTAAGTAACTCTTTTCTGCCCAGATGAGAACTCCGTGGTTGACCTTATGCATTCTTAACATTTTTAAAGTATCTTGAATCTTTCTATTCATTCCCGGTGCTCCTCGAATTCGCACTGCGAAATATAATTGAGGCTGGAATCCTTCATTTGTTCCCTTCATTTTCTTTTTTGCCATAACCATCTAACCACTTCAATTCTATATATTAAAATTATATTTATGTGCGTTTTTTAATGCGTCAAAAGTTGCTTTCACGAGATTTTCGCTCGTTCGAGTATCTCCAAATGTTTTACTCCACACATCCTCGATTCCAGCTAACTTTAAGACTTGTTTTACCTTATCGGCACACGCTAATCCTACACCTGCGGGTGCTGGAATGAGTCTGATCCTGACGCTTCCGCATTTTCCTTCTGTTTTGAACGGAATGCTATGAGATCCTCCACATCCACATTCTCCACTTCCACAACCGCGAAGTACCGGAACAACTTGGAGTTTTGCCTTGTCAATTGCTTTTCTAATAGCAGGTCCAACTTCCCTGCTTTTTCCTGCGCTAACACCTAAGAAACCGTCAGCACCTACAATGACAACAGCTTTAAATTTGGATCTTTGACCACTGGCAGTCATTTGCTGGACCATTTTTATGGTAATAACGTCTTCTGCTAATTGCGGTAAGAGAATATCTACTATTTCTTTTTCTTTAACTACTAAGTTATTTTGAAAGATTTTATCTAAGGTTATTAACCCTTGTTGAACTAATTCTCCAAGCTTAGTTCTTGGAATCCATTCAGCTTCAACTCTTTTATTTCTACTCATGATAATTCACTTTAACTTGATTAAGCGTTATTTTCAATTTTTTTTAGTGTATTGCTAACATTTGAACTTATTTTTGATGGATCGACCTTATTCTTTATGTATGCTGAAAATACTTGTTCATATACTTCCGGTTCATCCTTTTTTAATAATTTTGCGTAATTTTCAATGTGAGAACCCTTAACTTTTTCATCCATATCCTCTGAGAAGAATTCTTCTCGATAAGGGATGTTCATCCCCGCGTCAAGTACGCCTTTAAAAGCTGCTAATACTCGAGTTCGATGATAGAATATACCTAAATCGAGAATTGCATCTTCAATTTTGTTTTTTTTCGCTCTTAATCCTGCTAAATAGCCAGTGAGATATGCTGCTGGTATATTTCCGGTGTTAGGAGTCCAGTCATATTTTGAAGTTAATTCTTTAGAGAAAGCAGAAATTAGAACTTTATCTCCTCCCAATTTTGATTCAACAACCTGAACTCTCACGTGGTTATTAGAAGCTCTTATGACTAATCTTAATTTTCTTGATTTAAGAAGTTTGAGTCTTTTCTGATAATCCGTCTTTCCTTCAGCTCTCCTGCGGAATGGTCTCCTGTAACGGGGTCCTCTAGCCATTTTTTATCTTCCTCTCCTTAAGAGTTCTTTTTCTTTAATATATCGATTCATTTGAGCAACGCTGGCAAACATTCCACCTTTCGCATTCTTATACAACTTTCGATAAGTTGCGGTAGTAATTTGCTTGCGGTCTCTCATTTTTTTTAATTCTCGTCTTTGAGGTCTAATTCTCTTCATCCACGCCTTTTTCTTAGGAGTCCGGGCACCTTTAGGTCCTTTTCTTTTTCCAATACCTCTTCCGAGACCTTTTTTCTTCCTTTCATGACGAATGATCTTTCTAGTTTTACTTATGCCTTTCTTGTATTTCTTCTGTATTGCTCCTTCTTTTATTAAATTGCGAATATCTTCTCTAGTAATTGCCATTGCGATGTCTTCAATCAAATATGGATCGAGATATACCCGATTCTCCCCACATTTGAGAATATCTGCCGCCATCCTTTTTTGTGGTTTTAAATTCATTTCGTTATCACTTCTATACTGTTTTAATCTTCGTCCTCTAAATATTCGTCGTCTTCTAAAGCTGCAATTGAGGTTTCTAATTGGGCTTCCAATTGATCAATTTCCCTTTGGGATATTCCAATATTCAGGATCTTGAATCCTCTTCTTTTCGAGTAATCAATTAAGGCCATTCGTTTCTTTGCACCAAGATTACTTGAAATTTTAAGCGCATGTTTTTTGTTATTTAAATTTTCTATTTCTTTAATGGTTTCAACTCGGACTTCTTCGAATCCAGAAGGATGAATCCCTCTTACTTTTTTAGGTGCTCTATATCCTTTTCCAGGAGATCTAACGCCTGACTTTGTTTTCATGCGGGTTTGCGAATCGATACCTCGCGCTTTTCTCCAAGGATCTTTAACTCGTACATAACGCCACGATTCAACGCGCCTAAAAGACGGTCGTTTTCTCTTGATATCCTTGCGAAGGTCCATTAATCGTTTATCTTGTTGTACCATTATTTTACACCTACTTAATTTGCCAGAGAATTTTATCTCCTAGTAATTTTTTATATACATATACTCCATCTTGAAAAACACGTGGATCTTTTTTACGAATTCGGCACGCTTTCTTTATATTAGCGGCTACTTGACCAAGAGCTTCCTTATCAGGTCCTATTAGATACACTTCTTCTCCGTCGACTTCTACTTTAACGTTCTTATCGTCGTATTTAGTTTTTCTTGGAGCTCTTTCCCCTAGAAAATTAACAACATGAATTTCTCCTTTTTTTACTTCAACATTACATGGGAAATGGGAATAACAAACCTTACACAGATATGTATAGTTTGTTTGAACTCCTTCAATTAAATTGCTGATAATATTAATGATTGTTTTTGCGAGAGAAAGCGTCTTTTTTTTTGGA
>JAEORV010000221.1 GCA_016840695.1 Promethearchaeota archaeon | reverse complement strand
TTGTTCATTACTCATGAATCCATCCGCTCCTCGATGAAGCGGAATGAAAATGATTTTACTCCCTCCTGAAAGTTGGGTTAAAGAAACAATAGAATCAATGGCTGGTTGCACTTGTAAGTCTAAAAGTTTTTTTAATTTTTCTGGTCGTCTATACATGTCTAACATGGTGCCCTGCATTCCCCTAAAAAATTCACTCACCACGTCGTAAGGTGCTTGGACTAAGGAAACTGATCCTACGGGGTATCCCATTTTTTTCATAGTTTTCTCGTAGTTTTGGTTAGCCATTATTGCGCTAAAAAAATATTTTGAAGCATCTTGCCACGCTTTTATCGTTTTTTGCACTGGTGGCATTGCCATGTACACTGGCATGGTCATCATTGAGAGATAACCATTCCCCAATGTAAATATATTTGGAAACTCAGATAAACCATGAAGATTTTTGTGATGCCTTGGTAAAAGTTTTCGAATTAGGAATCCAGTAGGATCCGCAAAATACTCTTCATATTCTTCCGGTTTCATGTATTCATTTTCAACAAATTGATATGGTTGATGGTCTGCTAAGCGTTGTTTTTCTTCAGAAGCACCCGGCCATTTAAAAAACTCCGTGCCTAAAAGATCGAGTAATACTCCGGAAAATACAGCCATCGGGCTCGGAACTTGATCCCAATTCGTATCTTTGAAAACCTTGATGGCCGCTTCGGCAGATTTTTCAGGATTATACATGGCTTCCTTTTTAGAAAGCCCCACTTGCTCAGTATGGTAGAAGTGGCACATTGGTGTTATGGGAACCCTATCAGGTTCTTTTAAAACTATTGTATCATTAACTCTCTGCACGCGTTCTTTAAATAATTCCCTAGGTTTTTTTTCACTCATATTTTATATATCATCCATCTGAAGTATTTTATTGAACTTATTAAGACGCATTTACATATAAATTAAACCAAAAGCAATATCAAAATGGTTTGAGTATTAATCGTTAATCATCTTGAAATAATAAATTTATTAGTCATTGTTTTTTTAATCTACATGTAGCAAATAATATTAATATAACATAAGAATTAAAATACAAAAAAAATAGATGTAATAGTATGGCTAAAATTGACTTTTATGTTGGAGAAAGCTTAATTGGTGATGGAAACGAGCTCGCTCACATAGACCTATTAATAGGTTCGAAGGAAAGTCTAGCTACCTCTTTTGCGAATGCCGTCAGCAACCCAAGCATGGGGCACGGAGGCTTATTAGCGTGTATAAGACCGAACTTGGTACCCAAACCATACACTCTTATCATCCCAAAAGTCACTGTTGCGAAAATGGATGACGCCAGTAAGATATTTGGACCTGCTCAGGCTGCCGTAGCAAAGGGTGTAGCAGATGCTGTTGAGGAAGGAATAATTCCAATGAATAAATTGGACGAATGGCTCATCATAGCCAGCGTGTTCATACACCCTGCCGCAACAGATTACAGGAAGATTTATCAATATAATTACGGGGCGACGAAATTAGCACTGAAACGAGCCCTAGAGAAATATCCTCCCATTGAGAAGATATTTTATGATAAGGATCGTGCTAAACATCCAGTTGCTGGAATGAGAGTTCCACGCTTGTGGAGGCCTCCTTATATTCAAGTAGCCCTCGATCATCCATCAGTTGACCATCAAAAAAAGGTCGTAAAACAATTACCGAAAAGTGATAGGCTCATATTGGAAGTTGGAACGCCTTTCTTGAAGAAATACGGCGTGGAATCAATCAAGGAAATACGCGATTTAGCTCCCGACATGTTCATTGTAGCTGACTTGAAAACACTAGATGTAGGTAAATTAGAAGTAGATTTTGCTTTCGACGCGACTGCTGATGCTGTTGTTGCCAGTGGTTTGGCATCATCTTCCTCAATCGATAAATTTATCGTGGAAGCACAGAGGTTAGGAATTCACGCTTTTGTTGATACGATGGAAGTAGACGATCCCATTGCAAAACTCGGCACCTTAAAACAAGTACCTGACGTCGTCATTTTACACAGGGCAATAGACGCGGAATCTGCCGCTTCTGGTACCGATGAGGCGCAGAAACAAAAGTGGAAATTCGTTCCTAAAATCAAAGAATTCTATCAAGATAAAAAGAAAGCTTCTGGAAGAGATCGAGTCTTAGTTGCTGTTGCGGGAGGTATTGAACCTTCTTCTGCCCGTTATGCACTTGACATGGGTGCTGATATATTGATAGTTGGTCGTTTCATCACGTCAAGCAAGGACATTAAGAATTCGACAAGGCAAATACTCAATGCGATACCAGGCTACTCCGATATCGACTTGAAACGCATACACACTGACGACGACGATACAAATAACTTGAAGAAACAATAAATTTCTTCTTTTTAACTCTATTTTTATTATAGTTGAAACAAATTATTTTATTTTCGAGATCAATTTTCTTCAAATCATTTTAGAAAAGTGATTTTGTAATACCTTTGGTCCGAAAGCATTTATATAACAATTAGAACTTGATTTTAGTAGCAATATTCATATTATCATGGGGAATAAAATGTCTGATGTCAATTTGAATGAAGAATCAGGATTAAAAAACTCTAAAGAAATAATTAATGATGAGATTGAACCGAAAATATTATCTACTAACAATATTAAGAGTTACCTTGTTGTTTTAGGAGTTCTCTTTGGAATAGTTACGATATATTACTTGCTCTATAGTATTATTGCTGGATCAACCGCAGGAGGACTTCCAATACCTCCCCCTCCAGGATCTTTTACTTTATCTACATTTAGTACTAGCATCAGTTTTAGCTTTAATCAGCCTTCATATGGAGGAGGAATTAACAATAATATGTGGCCTCTTTGGGGACAATTTACGGCTCCCACTATTTTTAATATAATTATGTGTGTTTTAGTATTTCTAATATTTACATTATCAGTGATATATTTTTATAGAAAAAGAAAAATGAATCCTCCGCTCATTTTAATTACAATAGTTGGAATAATTTTAATAATAGGCACCAATTTAATTCAAGGTTGGGTGATCGGAATAGAAATGCCAATCGGAGGGACAACAGAGATTCTTACTGATGCTATGAAGATAGAAAATATGTTTTCTTTCATCATGAATTATGAAGAACTCCAATTCATGCTATCCGTTCATGCACAAACCCAGCCTCCAGGGGCTGTATTAATTATTTACTTGCTCTATTTAGTTTTTAGAATGCCAGGTTTAATAGCAATTGCGTTATGTAGTATTGCAACAATCACATCTGTTTATTTTATTAACGGCATCTTTAAAAGAATAATCGATGAGAAGTTATCAAACTACACGATCTTCTTGTTTTTACTTTTGCCTGCTATTCAGGTCTACTTCTTGGCAAATATATATGCTATTGTTGCATCGCTTATTTTTGGAATAGTGTATTTCTACTCTCATTCTAATAGAAAGATAAGAATTATTGGGAGCATTTGCTGTCTCTTTCTTTTATCTTTCGTGACATTCTTGTTTGTCTATATTATTATTTTCTTATTTCTATTTGAACTAATCAAGGCTCGTAGGGATGGTCTTTTCACGAAATCACGTTTTAGAGAACACGGAATATTTAAATGGCTGAATAATCTCATGAACAGAGGGCAAACTTTACTCATAATGGCTACGAGTCTAGTATTAATATATGGAGGCCTACTTCTTATCGGATTTAATTACATCAATGCCTTTCTCTACGCAAGTTCATCTACGAGTGGATTCACCCTCTTCTCAAATCCCTTAAATTATTTTGTTACCCGAATTCAGAATGTCTTAGATGTCTTGATCTTTTTTGGCCCTATATTAATTGTGCTCTGTTATAGTGGAATTAAAAATCTTAAAGAGGATTCCCAGAGAGAAGCAAAAATTTCAAATACATATCTCCTGGTTATTTCTGCGATATTTGCCCTGCTAATATTATTTGTATCTGGAGCACCTAATAAGGGTGAAACAGCCCGAATATGCATGTTTATTTTACCATTTTTATTAATTCCTGTTGCATATAATTTGCAGAAAGAAAAGTATTCACAAATTGAAAGAGTAAAACTATTAATGATAGTTTTTGGACAAACGCTATTATTTCAGTTAATAGCAACATGGGTGTGGTAAGAATAGTATTCACGATATTTTTATCTGGATGAAATTGAAAAAAAAGAATTAACAAAATAATTAAATTAAGTAAAATAATAGAAGAAGTAAAGAGATTGCTACGAGAGTATATATTTTACCGTAGGATTTTAGAATGTCGGAAAAATCGAAGTATAGAACCACCAACATCATCATTCAGACCATCCTAGAGGGCATTCTCCGCACTGAAAGAAATAAACCAAATCAAAGAAAAGGAATCATTAAATCGCATCTAATTAAATATAGTTCTCTTAAAACCGCAACCGCAGAAAAGTATCTCGCAAAAATGGAAAAAGCGGGGTATATTACTTCTCATGAAGAATCGTGGGGTGAAAGAAAGATTAATATATACAAAATCACGCCTATAGGAAGGGAACGCTACGAGTGGTTTGTAAAAATTAATATGGAACTTGAAAAACTATAGTGAAAAAAAAGAAAGAGAAAATTATGTCCAAACAACCAAAAACTAATGAAAAGGAAGGTTTAAAGAATAAA
>JAEORV010000220.1 GCA_016840695.1 Promethearchaeota archaeon | reverse complement strand
GTAAAATTTTTAAAATCTGCAGAACTAATGGTATTTTTAATACCCTTCCAATTAGATTTATCAAAACTAAGAATGTGTAATTCCAATAAATTTAGATTCATTGCATTTTCCGAAACTCGAATGGATCCAGGAATTCTAGGATTAATTTCCATGAAATACGGGTAATTATTTCTTAATACAAAATCAAATCCATTAATTCCTTTAAGTTTTAATTCAAGCGCTAACAAGATTGAAATCTCTTTTATTAATTCTTCTTCTTTTCGCAGAATATTACTTGGAACAACATTTCCACAATAGATGAATTCTTTTGGGGCATTTACAAAATCTAATCCAATTATTTGGCGATTTATTGAAATTACCTCGCATTCTTCTCCATTAGATATTGTAGTACAACTAACAGGTAAGCCTTCTATATATTCTTGAAATACCCAGTTTGAATATTCAATTTTAGGATCTTGTTGTAGTTTTAATTTAAGCTCAAACTCGTTATTGATTTTATCAACATTTATTCCTCCCGAACCAGTTCTTTTTTTTAAAATGAAAGGATATTTGAATTCCGATTTTACCTTCTGATAAGCTTTCACATTCATTGTTTTAGGAACACGATAACCGTAAGGTTTTAAAATCTGGTGAATTGAATCAAGGTTACGTGCGCTCTTAATTGTTTGAATATCATTGTTTAAACTTACTACTTCGTGGCCATTCCTTACAAGATCGGATAAAATTGATTCTCTCTCTTCAAACGCATCGTCTAAACCGCTTCCAATGATTATAAAATCAATTTTGGGATGTTCATGGAGCATTTCCTTGGCAAATTGTGCTAAAAACTCAGCATAATTATATTTCATTGTTGAATAGTTTGTCCCTAATTTCTTGATAACTATTATGCTATCTTTCACGCACGGATAGAGATCTATATCGCCGAAAAAATCTACGGCATATACATCATACCCGGCTTCATTTAAAGAATAAGCTAATGGGCGAGTGTTAAATCCAACAATTAAAACACTTTTAGCTTTTTCAACCATTAATTGTCTTAGGAAAAGAATCTATTTAGAAATATCTGTTGTATAGATCAAAATTCTTTCATGAATTTTCGAACCGTGTTGTTCAAAGGATTTTCTCTTCTTAAATCGTAGAATCGCCTTATTTTCCTCCCAATTATGGGAATACTATCTTTTGGTACCAATTTTACATGCTTTGGCGTTATGAATGTTACTCCATTAATGACATTCTTGATAATTTCTTCACTAACGCCGTTGCCTTCAATATATATGGATACAGTGTCTAAACCAGAATCATCATATACAACAAACAAGTAATTTTTCACCCCCTTAACTGAATACATCGCTTCCTCAATTGCATAAGGACTCATGAGCGTGCCTTTTATTTTTACAAGATCATCAATTCTCTCCTCGATATAACTAATCAATGGAGATTTTTCTCCACAAGAACAAGGTTCATCGATAATATAACCTAAGTCCCTGGATCTAAATCTAATAGCAAGCGTTCCTGTTTTTTTAAGTGCCGTATAAGTAAGCTCCCCTTTCCCATATTGTTCGTCAAGCACTTCAACAAGTACATCCTCGGTTGGCCAGTGAAAACCTCGTTTTTCGCAACATTCTGCACCTGCACCAACCTCAGACAACCCATACCCGCAGAAAACCTCGATATCAAAGAGATCTTCAATCAACTCTCGCTTTTTGTTAGGTAAAGGCTCTCCTAAACAGTATGCTTTTTTGAACGATAGATCACGAGGATCCTTTCCCATATCTGCGTAAACATTCCCCATTTTAAACAAATATTGTGGTATGCCTATAAAAACGGTTGGATTAAACAATTCTATCAAATTAAAATGTGCGTTTATAGATGAGAGATTTCCAGCAGGTATTATTTTAGCACCAATTCTAATAGCAGCATCATGCAATACTAAACCTGCGAAAAACATACCGTAGGGCGTTCCATTGTAAAACATGTCGTTTTTTGTAGTACCGATTAATTTCAAGCATTTTGCATTCTGTTTAACATAGATATCCCAATCATTTCGAGTAAAAGCAACAACCGTAGGCGTACCACTCGTACCTGAAGAGGTGTGATATTTGAAAACATCTTCTGGTTTTCCAATTGATTTGGTAAAATCCTCAACTAAATTTGCTTTTGAAACGGTAGGAAGCTTCCTCAAGTCATCCACGCTTTTAATATCATTCCGGGTTATGCCTCGTGCTTTATATAATTCCGCGTATAGTGGCGTCTTGAATGCCAAATCTAACATGTTGTTGAATGTCATATTTATCGTGATAGTATTATTAATAATCCCTAAATTTAATTTGCGTTTAAGGGTACAAAATATGAAAATAATAATAAAGAAATCGTTAACTAATTAGAGAATTTTTTTTAAGTTTAAAATAAGGGAAGAGGGATTGTACCTATCGAATTGATACACTTCTGCTTTAGCATATTGTTTAAAATTCTTTTTAATCTGATCTGCCGAATACGTGTGAACACCTAACGCCCTTGTAGCGTATGACTTTTTTGGTTCAAGGACAACAGTGTGTATATTCTGTTTCGCTAAAGTTTTGGACCATTCTTTGAGTTCTTCAACAATTACTTGGTAATCAGATTCAACTTGAGCGATTAAATCAGGATGTTTAACAGAAATGTTTGCGCCGCAATCAGAGCAAATGAAAATGACAGGAATGATATTACGATTTTTAAGTTTTTCAACCTTTATAAGTTCAGTGCATTTTTTTAACGCAGCAGCCATGGGAGTGTACGATTTACCTTCTATTCTCTTCAACTTGCCAATAGCGTTTTTAAAGTAAACTGTTGGTTTCTGTAAAATAATGGCTTCTTTTCCTCTAAACACGATTAAGGAGAGCTTGTCCTTTTTTCGATACCCTTCCTTTTGCAGGGACAAAATGACATCGGTCATCTGCTTGATAACATAATACATCGAGGCTGAGCTGTCGAGGACGAAAAAGAGCGCTAAAGGAGCGCGATACTCGTAAATCTTATCCATTAAATCGTATTTATCAAATTGAATTGGAAATGAAATGTCTGTTTGGTTGTAGACTACATTTTTCAAGTAATTCCTAATTGTTGCATCTAAGGCAATGCTTTTAGGTCTGTTTATTGGAGATCTATATGATACATACCTTCCCTTTTGAGAGGAAGCCATCTTTATTCTTCTTCCTATTCCTCGACCACCAAAATCCGAAACTTTTCGGTCTTTACGAATATTATCTAGAATAGAAGACATTTTTTTTTCCATTTTGTAAATCAAAGGAATGGGATCCATCTCATCTATAAAAAAATCGTTAGGATTTTCACGTTCAAATTGAACATCTTTCACTTTCCATCCTCCTGCTGGACTAGCCCTGCGTTTCAGCTTATCTTCCTTTTTTGGAGGAGGCAATTTCTTTTCTTTTGTCTCAGGAATATCAACTTTTTCAGGATCTACAGGTTGTCTTTTGAATTCCTTGTAAGGTTTGTCCGAATGTCTCAATGGCCCTTCCGTGTTTTTATTTGGTTTATATATATCTTCATTTTCATAGACTTCCTTTATTTTCCCAAAAACCTCTGATATTTTAGCTTCAATTTCTTTAGGGGTTAATTCGTAATGGAGCGATTGAATTCTATGCTCAAAAACAAGATCCATCGCAGCGTCTACATCCTCTTCCAAAATCGTGGTTCGATCATTAAAAGCAGCGTGAGTTCGAGCGCATCGAATAAAAGTAATGTCTGCTCTTTGCGAAAAAATTCCTAATTCATTAACGATTTGTGAAACCAGTTCATAGACCGAAGAGGGAATCTTAACATCCCTAATAATTTTCCGAGCTTTGACTATTCTTTGTTTTAACTTTTCTTGCTCATCAATATAATCCTTAATGAAAGCTTTTGGATCGTCGTCAAATTCAATGACTCTTTTTGTGATTTCAGCTCGTAATTTTGGGTCATCAGGTGCTTGAATTTTTACTTCAAGGCCAAGTCGATCTGCTATTTGAGGTCGTAATTCTCCTTCTTCGGGATTCATCGATCCGATTAATATGAACCTTGATGGATGGATTACTGAAATCCCCTCCCTTTCTATTATATTGACGCCCGACGCTGCAGTATCCAAGAGTACATCAACTATGTGATCTTGAAGCAAATTAATTTCGTCAATGTATAAAATACCACGATTTGCTTTTGCTAACAATCCTGGATGTAAGCTTTTAATGCCTTCCGTGAGAACCTTATCAATGGATAAACTACCGCACACCATGTCTTCTGTAACACCAAGAGGAAGATTAATAATCTTCATATCTCGGACTTCTGTTTCCATTTTTCCTTGTTCTTTCTTTTCTCTACAATTTGCACAGAGATCATCAATATTGGAATCAGGATCGCAGGAAAATTCACAGGTTTTAACAACCTCTAATCTTGGCATTACCTCTACTAAGGATCTTACGGTTGTAGACTTGCCCGTACCTTGATGTCCGGTTAAAAGAACTCCACCTATTTGAGGGTCAATAACATTTAAGATCAATCCCAATTTCATTTTTTCTTGTCCTAAAATCGCAGTGAACGGAAAGTTAATCTTTTTCATGATAACGACTTACTTATCTATTTAGTAGGGATATAAATTTGTATAAACACTT
>JAEORV010000219.1 GCA_016840695.1 Promethearchaeota archaeon | reverse complement strand
AGATTTGCAAATCTTGAAATATTACGCTAATTAGCAGAGAGATGAACATTTTTGTAGAAAAATATTTTAAAGTTTTTATTGAAAGATAGTTATGATTTATTATTCTAAATAGAATAAACGAGACTATACAATATGGACTTGAATAAGTTAAACTTTTTAAATTTCGAAATTCATAACAAGAAGACCTTGCCATACCTCTTAACTGCAATGGGGTGCATGTATTTTTTAATTATCACGATCTTGGCGATGTTTTTTTATCCGGGAGGATATAATTTTTTCACGAATTTCTTCAGTCATCTCGGCCTTACGCAAGTAAATGGAATGCCCAATCCCGTGTCTTTCCTCATGTTTACGAGTGCCGTTGTAATCGCCGGTAGCTTGCTTGTCCCATTTTTCATAACAATTCCTAAACACGTAGCTGATAATAAATTTAAAAAAGTTCTTGCCTGGGCAACGACTTCTTTTGGTGTCATAGTGGCAATAGCCTATATTGGAATTGGATTAGCACCCACAGATATTAATGGTCCAGCTCACGGATGGTGCGTTTTAATTGCTTTTACGGGTACATTCCCCGTGATATTAGTGTATGCAATTCTTATATTCTTAAAGAAAGGCATCCCAAAGTATGTTCCATACACATTTATGTTTTTTACCGTGATGATCTTTGCTTACATTTTATTGATGTTCTTTGGTCCTAGTCGTGAAACGCTTGAAGGACTCGTGATTAATGTTGTTGGCCAAAAAATCATTATCTATACGGAAATGATATCGATGGTAATTGCTGGCTACGGTATGGCGCAATATGCCGACCGGTAAAAAAAGAAAAAAAAAATTTTTAATTACTTTCCATATAAACCCTTATTTTTTTTATACGCACCGATAACTCTTGTTGCTATTGGCGTTTCAAACGCAATTTCCACATCAATGACGGAAGGCTTCTTCGAGTCAACAGCGCGTTGTAGTGCCGCTTTTATTTCGTTAGGGTCTGTAACTCTTTCAGCATGACAACCGAAACCCTTCGCGATGGCTACATGATCAATTGGGGGAAAATCAACATCGCAATATCTCTTTTTGAATTTTCCTTTCTGTCCACTCTTTATCATACCCCAGCATTCGTTATTTGCAATGACAACGATGATAGGTAAATTCAACCTTACTGCTGTTTCTAGTTCTTGAATATTGAACATGAAGCTGCCATCTCCAGTAATGCACACGACCATTTTGTCAGGTTTAGCAAGTTGCACGCCTATAGCGTATGGTAGGTTGACTCCAAGATGACCCATTGTTACGGGGTAGAACACGCTTCTTGGTGGGCGAGGTTTGTAATTTATGAATTTATAAGAAAATACGGTTGTATCTCCTCCATCAAGGACAATTTGAGCATCTTCAGGAATGAAATCCATGACTTCCAATATCAATCTTTCGGGTTTCATGGGTATTTTTTCAGCTTCAAATATTTGTTTGATTTCTAAATCGTCGTTTTTTCGTAACTCGCTTACGTATTCGTTCCACTCGTTCCATTCCGTTACCTTTTCTTTTGGCAAGCTTTTCTCCATTTCTGGAATTAATTGATTAAGTACAGCTTTAATATCACCAACAATAGCCACTTCAACTGGATTATTTCTCCCGATTTCTTGCGGATCGATGTCGATTTGAATAATTTTCCTATCTGGATTCCATGTAGGAGCTTTTCCATAGAGTATATAGAATCCCCATTTACATCCGAGAGATATAACTACATCAGTTTGACCTGCTGCCGTCCTATACGCACTTGTAACTAAATAAGAATCTAAAAAGGTCTTTTTATCAGAACTTATCGAGCCTATACCATTGATAGATGTGCTCACGGGAATTGAGTATGTTTCCGAAAATTTAGCTAATTCTTCGTATGCCTCTGAAGCGTTTACACCCCCTCCAGCAATAATTAGTGGTTTGCGAGCGGTCTTTAATACTTCCACGGCAGCTTTAATTGCTTCTGGACTGCCACCTGGGCGATATATTGGCCTATATTGCGCTGGATCCAAGATTTTTTTGAGTAGATCTTCTGAAGCATCTCGCACTAAAGCGGTTTCTCTTAATTCAAGAAAAACAGGTCCTCTACGACCAGACATTGCAGCTTTAATAGCATTTTGAACAGCAAAAGGTATTTCATCGGGTTCTTCAACTTGAAATTGAGCTTTGGTTATCGGTTTCATTATAGCCATCTGATCAACACCACCTTGCAAAATCCATGTGCCTTCAAACATTCTCCCTATTTGAGCTCCGATAATGAGCATTGGAATGGAGTCTGCGTTTGCTGCTGATACAGCAGGCACTAAATTGGTTACTCCTGGACCTACAGTACCCAAACATACTCCAATATCACCAGTCGCTCTTGCCCAAGCATCAGCTGCGTGAGCGCCTGCAGCTTCATGACGCACCATTACTGTATCGATACCTTCATCACGACCCCATCGTTCTATTGCGTCAAAGAAACACAAAAGTTCACCGCCGACAATACCAAAAACTTTTGAAATTCCTTCCTTCTGTAAACACTTTGCTAAGATATCTCCACCATTTAATTTTTGTTTTGACATTCTTTTTCTCCTTTTTTAAACACGGAAATAATATTTCTTATAATTGATTTTTGTCGTTATACTATAAAACAATTTTGATTTAGAATTGATTTATTTTTAAATAAAGACTTCTATTAAGTATTCATAGCGAATATTATATTTTGTAGGTGAAGTCTCATTCAGATCGTAACAAAAAAATGGCCTAAAAATCCAAAGATCTATCAAATAAACACATGGGCATGGCTTAATTCTTTATCAAAAAGGTACGATCGTGAGATCAAGCTAAATAATATTCCAGAAGAACTGTTCGACGAGGAATTTAAATATTTTGACGCTATCTGGCTGATGGGAGTATGGGAACGCAGCCCAAAAAGCAAGGAAATTGCCACCCTACATCCAGATTTACAGCAAGAATATCAAGATGCCTTGAGCGATTTTACACCGGAGGACGTTATTGGTTCACCCTATTCCATATTTTATTATCATGTTGACTCTCGCCTTGGGGGAACAGAAGGTTTAGCAGCATTTCGCATGCAACTAATGGGGCGCGATAAGTTCCTAATTTTGGATTACGTGCCCAATCACATGTCAATTGATCATCTTTGGACGTTAGATAAGTCAGATATTTTTATTACTGGAACTTCCGAAGACCTAATAGCCCATCCAAATGAATATTTTTCAAGTTACGACGTGATTTACGCGCATGGAAGAGATCCTTATTTTCCTCCCTGGACTGATACCGTTCAGATTAATGCATTCTCATCTGAGGCACGCCTTCGGGCGATTAACATGTTACTTGGTATCGCCGAACAATGCGACGGTGTTCGATGCGACATGGCAATGCTCATGACGAACGACGTATTTAGTCGTACATGGGGAAAACGAGCGGGAGCTCCTCTTGAAATAGAATTCTGGGAACACGTAATACCAGAAATTAAAAAAGAGGCCCCAAACTTTATCTTTTTAGCGGAAGTGTATTGGAACATGGAATGGAACTTGCAACAGCAAGGATTCGAGTATTGTTATGATAAGAGATTATACGAACGAATGGCCCGCGAGAATGCTCAATCAATAAACTCGCACATACAAGCAAATCTAGAGTTTCAAGAAAAGCTCTTGAGATTCATCGAGAATCATGACGAACAAAGAGCCATCAGTGCATTCGGAAAGGAACGTTCTCAAGCTGCTGCTATTATAGTTTTGACTTTACCCGGAGCCCGATTAGTTCACGAAGGTCAACTTAAAGGTCATAAAATAAAAATACCCGTCCAATTAAGAAGACGTCCAGTAGAAAACGATGACGAAGACTTATACGAGTTTTACCAGAGATTGTTAATGGCCGCACCAGATAGATTGTTGGGTGAAGGTTCATGGGCACCATGTAAAGTGGAAGCGCTTAGCGAATACGACCATACGGATTTAAATTTAATCGCTTATCAGTGGTGGACAAGCGACCGACGACAGCTTACAATCGTTAATTTCAGTCCTTATTTCGCAAGGGCACATGTGAGAATAGACGGTATAGATTATGGTACCGACGAGTGGACCTTCTCAGATATTTTAAACCACAAGGTTTATTATTATAAAGGTGAAGATCTTGACTTTAACGGATTATATATAGACTTAGGGGCTTGGAGAGGACATATCTTCGAAATTAGGAAAAAAACAGAGAGAGAAATATACGAAGATCCAGACTTTTAAAAAAAACCTTTTCCTGAACATAGAGATATTGTTCTTTATGTCTTTCTATTTAAATACATTTAAATAATAGTTCTTTGTCTAGCTGTGTAAATTATTCTACAAAAAGTGAAAAACTAATGGATCCTTCAACTATTGTCAATATCGTTCTTTCAATGATTTTATTAAGTGCATTGATAATTATCACTATAAGGCTATTCATGCGGTTAAGAGCAACCAAATTAAAAAATTTGGAGGGTTTAATCATATTTTTCATTGGTCAGTCTATTTTGGGTTTTTTTATGATGGCCAGTTTTCAATTAGGTTTCTATATTGTCGAAGTTATTAGTTTTATTGCTTTAGCATTTTTCATAAATGATACGTTTTACAAAAATCGGAAAAATTCGTTCAGG
>JAEORV010000218.1 GCA_016840695.1 Promethearchaeota archaeon | reverse complement strand
CGAGGACGACAAGAAACAAGTAAAAAAGATTCATGTAAAATGCAATAAATGCAATGGAATATTTCAGCTTAAACTTGAAACCATTAAGAGAGTCGCAAAACCGACAAAAACTGGAAAAGACGCTGACGAAGAAGCACTTTCAATGGGAATAGTCTATGCTTTAGACGAAAATGGAAATAATCTCGGGCATATTGGATATTTTTAAAAACCATTTTTAATTTTATTGCATGAGTAAATCATCAAAAACAAATGAAACGAAGGTCTGAAGCTACTTGTTTGACTTATATCTTTTTGACTTAGATAATACTATCCTACAAATTCCTAATCCTTCTGAATATTTTGATAATATATTAAACGAAACATTAAAGAAACTCACGAAAAATCCAGAACTCCTCCCAAACAGGGAAAAAAGGAATAAGTTTTGGTTTTCTGGAGAGGAATACATCAAATTATTGGAGAGTTGGGGAATAATTGATGGACCTTACTTTTGGAAGTTTTTTGATGAGATAGACTATGAAAAAAGGATGACTTTGTCTGAACAAGGTAAATTATGCCTTTATAACGATGTAAAGAATGTATTGGAAGAAATATCAAAAGCTAACAAGAAATTAGCCTTAATTTCAAATACTGCTGATTATATTGTAAAATTCATACTTGAAAAATTCGAGATATCTCATCTTTTTCACGAAACATTTGGCCTTGGTTACGAAAAAGACCAAGAAGTCGCTAAACCATCACCTGAAGGAATTTTATACGTGCTAAAAAAGTTAAATTTTGATTCAACTAAGTCAAGAGCGATAATGGTTGGCGACTCGAGACTTGATGTTTTTGCCGCAAAGAGGGCAAATATATCTGCCTGCCTAATTAAGAGAGATTTAAACAAGTATTCTAGTAAAAATGGCTGGGAAGTACACCCAGATTATGAAATAGAAGGCTTGGATGAATTATTTTCTCTCGAAAATTAGAAAAAATTTCACGTCTCTTCCCATATTCCTATTAATTCGTCCACAAGAGAATATCTCTTTTTAATATCAAGCGATATGTATAGTTCTCTTAAACCTTTCTTATCGTAAGGCCATGCTGATCTTGAATCATAAGAATTTATTCCATCATTATCTGCTAAGAAAATATCCAATTGCTTATAGATGCGTTCTGGTAAAAATTTTGTTAAAAATATAAATAATCGTGCCGTCCAATCGTGAGCATTAATATCTTTTGGTTTTATTGCGTAGGGTTCACAGATTATAATTCTTTTTGCATAATGCTTTGCATGTTCTACCAATTCGATGTGTTTTGGATAAACATGATGTAAAATACCGCTAAACACGATAACATCCTTTTTTTCTTTGGGATAATCGTCGTAATCAAATATATTTTTCACTCTCACTTTAAGCTTTTTTGGCTTAAGCCTTCCTTTTTCCCAATCGAGTTTCAGCTTATTTAGAAATGCCTCATTTAAATCCCAACCCTCGTAATCTACAGAAGGATCAAGAAATCGGGCTAAAAATCCCGTCCCACAAGATAAATCGAGAAGTTTCAAAGTTGATCCGGGGATTTCTGATTTTCCTACTAACTTCCCCAAAATCATGAATTTCTTCTTCCAATCATATAATAATTGATTTACAAAATTATACACATGACCACTTCGATATGTCAACGAACGGAACATTTTTGATGTAGTTTCTTGTGCCATTTACCAAGGTACCTCTTTTACTCCAAGATAATATCCCGCAGTACTTCCAATAATTGTAACTGAAGGTGTTAATATTATTAAAAACACGACTATGTTAATATCAGGCACCCAAAATATATCAGGTGCGATGAATCCTGGAATAGATACGAATAGTATAGAGAAAAGAGCAAAATCAAGCTGATCGACAATCCAAAAGGGCATTCCACTTTCAATGTTGAACCTTCTTTTTAGAAAGCTACCGATTAAATCTCCTATGCCTGCTCCATATGAACAAATTATAATCCTGAAAATAAGGGAAATAAATCCAATAGGAAAAGGACCTCCAATGAAATAATATTCATAGTAATTTAAACCATCATACAAAACATATAAATTAAAATTAATGGCCACTTGAAATGCAGGACCAATGAATTGCCATAAAACAAGAAATAAAACGAAAACTCCAATAGAAATAGGGATACCAATAAATAAAGGACCTTTAATTAGCCCTGCCCACGTTTTGTGTTCCCCAAATAACCTCCTTCCATCTTTCCATATTCTACCTCCATCAATGGGATTTCCACCTCCCATTATTACCATTGAAGCATTTGATATATATGCTGGAACGATAAACAACAGCGAAAAAATTAGAGTGGTTACCCAATCTGACCATGTAAAAACTATGGAAATGATAATAAAATGCAGTAAGAGCAAAAAAGCACATAACGAGGCAAAAATAGTTGCTTTTTTCTTGAATTGTTGTTCAATCGGAGTTAATTCTCTTCTTTTTGACAAATGATTTTTCACTCTTTATAAGTCTCTTATATCAAGGTAGTATTTCTAAAAATAAAGGTATTATGAATTATAGAAAAGATATCTGTTTTTTTTCTAAATTTCTTAGAGTAATAAAGCTTCGCTATGCTATAATGATGTCACTATTTAATCCGCTTCACTCTTAATATTAGGAAAGTCTTTTCTAATCTTTACTTCTCGCTCAAATAAATCTATCTGACTTTTAATATAGTTTATGGCATCTAAACCTGAAGCTTGGCTATATCTTTCTAAATGATCCTTTAGGATTTTAACGTGCAACTCCAGGTGTTTTATCCTTTGTACATCAAGTTCCTCCAGAAACGCATTGGCATTTTCAACTTTTAACATGTAATTTTACCTCTCGTACTATTTGAGTTAATAAAATCAAGTGAGATTGATATTAAAAAACCATTTGGAATAAAAATGAAGTATTATATAACATTGACAAGAATGAATAATAAAGAAAAATAATTAAACAATGATAGGTTAAATTAATATCAAGTCCTTTCGTGAGAATATCGACATGTCGACAAAATTAGGAGAAGAAGATACCCTACGCAAGAAGATCTGGAAAATCATCAACATCATTCAAGCAAATCAGTTATTTGTTCATTCTAAAAACATTACTATAAAGTACAGTAGTGGTAAAAGTAAAAAGAATAAAACTCAAGCCTTACCAGAGATATTAACCTTATGCGTGTTAAACGCCTTAGTATCTAATTCAGCAATGATCTTAGTCGGTGGCCACGGGGGTGGTAAGACCACCCTCGTCAAGTTGCTAGGACGGATGTTTACGAGCAATTCATTAAACGAGATTGAAAACTCGATCATTAGAGGGCATCCTCAACTAACCGAAGAGAAACTCATTGGAACCTTGAAACTAGGGAAGTTGATGCACGAAGGTAAAGAAGAAGTAGTTTGGCGAGACTTTATCAAGAATTTCTGGAAAATAATTGATGAAGTCAATAGGTTAACGCCCTACGCTCAAGATATTTTATTATCTCTCCTTGCTGAAGGAACTGTTAAATATTACGACGAAATAACGACCATTAGCAAGTATTGCTTATATGCCACTATTAACCCACAAGACGTGGGAACATTCGAGTTATCTGAACCATTTTTAGATAGATTTGGAATATCTGCTCCTATATCAATGCCAATAAGCCACGATTTACAATTAATCTTATCTGGAAAAGACGAGAAATACGCAGGGTATGACGAACTGGTTCAGGTTCCTAAAATCTTGACTATTGATGAATTGATGGAAATCTGGTATCATGTGAATAAAGTTGATTTTACTCCAAATGTGAATAAGTACATACATGCCATAGTTCGAGAATTTACTTTATGTGCGAGAATTGATAAAGGCAATATAGAAAATCAAAAACCGAGTACTGGGTTATGTTCCGGATGCCATTTTAACACCGCCCAAAACGTCTGTAACAAGATTGATTCGATTTTAAGCGTGAGAGTTGCCAAAGACCTCTTAAGGTATTCAAAAGCATTAGCGTGGTTATTAGGGATAAAAGAAGTCGATGTTAATATTGTCAATACAATCGCACCCTACGTAATCTCCCATCGAATAGCTTATTCTCCTAGAGAATTAGAAAAAGCACCTTATTTTGGAAATAAATATGAATTTACAGTTAATATATTGGAATTGGTTCAAAAAAGGTTTAAAAACCGCAACCCCTGTTATCTAATGACAGAGAGATTTAGAGAGGGCAATCCAAAACAAGGGGATTTAACGGAACTGAAAAAATTTCAGAAGAACGATTTGATTGTTAAGTTTGATTTAATCCCTTTTGTGGAGTCTATTAATAATAAGAAATACTCTGAACTGGCTCAGAAAATAATTACCGCAGGTAAGACGGGTAACATTGACGAATTAGCAAAAATACGAAATTTTCTTGTAGAAAACATCGATTTCCCAAATCGGGGAGATTTAGTTAATTGGTGTAATCGCGAGCTTTATAAACAAACGGTCACGGATTATGTCTTTAAATTTTATCATCAAAAAGAGATATGGGCAGATATTGCATCAGAATTCTCAAATTTAGACGAGCCACTGAAAGAAGCGTTTAGTAAAAGGCAAACAAAACAAGTAAGAACCGAAGATTTATTGATAGAGATTAATGTTACGGGAACAAACAACAATTCTTTA
>JAEORV010000217.1 GCA_016840695.1 Promethearchaeota archaeon | reverse complement strand
CCTTCAGGTCCAAGATCAATGATATAATCTGCAGATTTTATGATTTCCATGTTATGTTCGATAATAATAACCGTATTGCCTTTATCAACAAGTCTATGAAGAACTTTTAATAAGATCTTAATGTCATAAGAACTTAATCCCGTTGTAGGTTCGTCAAGTATGTATAAGGTATTGCCCGTACTAGTTTTTCTTAATTCTCGAGCAATTTTTAACCTTTGGGATTCTCCTCCGCTAAGAGTGGTTGAAGATTGCCCCAATTCTAAATATCCAAGACCCACGTCCACTACAGTTTTTAGCGTTCTTTTAAGGTTTGGATAATTATCAAATACTTCAAGGGCTCGATCGAAGGTCATGTTTAAGACATCAGAAATCGTATGACCTTTATATTTAATATCTAGAGTCTCTGCGTTATACCTATGACCTTTACATAAATCACATTTAATATAAACATCTGGGAGAAAATACATTTCTTTCAGAATAAATCCCGTTCCCTTACAATTTTTACAATGCCCCGCGTGAGTATTGAAGCTGAATCTTCCTTTCTTATAGCCACGCTCTTTTGATTCGGGTAATGATGCAAATATATCCCTAATATAATCCATGGCTTTTGTATAAGTTGCTGGTACGGACCGCGGCGTACGACCAATCGGAGACTGATCGATATCAATTATTTTATCAATGTTTTCGCTGCCTTTAATTTCATCAAAATCTCCGGTTATAATACGTGAACTCCTGGTGTTAATGATGTTATGGAGACCTTTGTATAAACAATCAATAATAAGACTTGTTTTTCCCGCTCCAGACACACCTGTAATGCATGTGAATACTTCAAGAGGTATTTTCAAGTTGATTTTTTTTAAATTATTTTCTCGTGCGCCTCTAATTTCAATAGAATGATTACTTATTTCACGTCTCAATTTCGGAACATCGATTTTTTCTCTCCCAGAAATATATTTACATGTTTGAGTGTCAGCATTAATAATTTCCTCTAAAGACCCTTCAGCCACAATTTCACCACCATTTTCTCCCGCTAAAGGACCTAGATCGATAATATGATCAGCGCTACGAATAATTTCATCGTCATGCTCAACAACAATAACGGTATTTCCTAAATCCCTTAATTTTTTTAGCATGCTAATTAATCGAGTAATATCACGGGCGTGTAATCCGACTGAAGGTTCATCAAGAACATATAATACACCAACTAGACTTGAACCTAATTGAGTAGCTAACCTAATTCTTTCTGCTTCTCCGACGGAGAGCGTGTCAGATCTCCTACTTAATTGAATATAATCTAATCCTACATTATCCAAAAAAGAAAGTCTTTCATTAATTTCTTTTAAAACCTCTTTTACAATTATTTGCTTAGTTTTATCTAGTTTTAAGTTTTTAAAAAATTGAATTGAGTCTTTTACAGCAAGTTCTGTTAAGTTAGCAATGTTTAGATCATTGATAGTTACTGCTCTACTCTCAGGCTTTAATCTTTGACCATTACATTCCGGGCATTTAACCTTATCCATAAAACTTTCATAGAAATATCGACCTTCTTCTGACCTAGTTTCCATGTATCTTCGATGCAATAGGGGAATTATTCCTTCAAATGGCCTATTAGTCTCCCACGACGAAAATGTTCCGTTTCCGTTATGATTTCTATTACTATTGCGATCACTTTGAAATTTCATTTTAATAATATCGGTTCCAGAGCCAAATAATAAAATCTTAATATTTTCTGGATCGATATCTTCTATTGGCGTGTCACTAATATCAAATTTATAATATTTCGCTACTTGTTCTAACCATTGCCACGAATAACTTCCAAAAGATTTAAATCCCGGAATATTTCTTATTCCACTTTCTTGTAATGGAACTGAAGTATCAGTCCCTAGTATTAATTCGTAATCAAATTCCATGACCGTTCCTAAACCATTACACGATTTACAACTTCCATGGGGTATGTTAAACGAGAACATTTTATGATCAATAGGAGGTAATGAAATTTGGCAATCTAGGCAAGCATAATGTTCAGAATAGAGTTGTTCTTCCTTACCTACGATTTCAATCATTACAATCCCCTCAGTAAGATCTAATGCAGTTTCTATTGAATCAGCAAGCCGTGTTTTAATGTCCTTCTTCATTGCTAAACGGTCGATAATGACATTAATATTGTGTTTGATATTTTTTTCAATTGGAATCTCTTCTTCAAGTGTATATTGAATACCATCGACCTCCACGCGAACATAGCCTTGTTTTCTTAAATCTTGAAGCATATCCTTATATTCTCCCTTTCTATCTCGAATTATCGGAGCTTTTACGAGGAATTTTTGGTTTTCTTTGACAGAATTTAAAACTTGATTGATTATTTGTTGGGGTGTTTGAGGTTTTATCTCTTTTCCACACTGAGGACAATGAGGTATTCCTGCGTTTGCGAATAGCAACCTATAATAATCATAAATCTCTGTTACCGTTCCAACTGTACTTCTGGGATTTTTCGATAATGGTTTTTGTTCAATGGCAATTGCGGGAGATAATCCTTCAATAGAATCCACATCTGGTTTATCCATTTCTCCTAGAAATTGACGAGCATAACTAGAGAGGGATTCTAAGAACCTTCTTTGACCTTCTGCATATAGAGTATCCATTGCTAGGCTAGATTTACCACTTCCACTTACCCCTGTTATTACCACGAGTTTATTCCTCGGGATTACCACGTCAATATCTTTGAGGTTGTTTTGGCGAGCTCCCTTTATTATAATATTATCAGTCATGCGTCTATCTTGTGTTTTTCTTTAATATTTTTTATTTTATCTCTTAAAAATGCGGCATCTTCAAATCTTAGTTCCTTAGCAGCTACAAACATTTTATCCTCGAGAAATTTTAATTGCATGTCAAGATCTGCTAGATGTTCTAATCTATCTTCGATCCTTCTCTTCAATGTTTTCCTTTCTTTCTCTCGAAATTCTTTTTCTTCAGAGAGTGATTCTAAAATGTTCTTTTGAATGGTTTTTGGGGTAATATTATTTGCTTCATTGAACGCAGTTTGCTTTTTTCTCCGTCTATTCGTCTCATTAATGGCAGCATTCATTGCGGGAGAAATCCTATCGCCATACAGTATGGCCCTTCCATTCACATTTCTCGAGGCTCTCCCAATTGTTTGGATGAGTGACCTTGTATCCCTTAAAAATCCCAATTTATCTGCGTCCAAAATGGCTACTAGTTGTACTTCGGGTAGATCCAATCCTTCTCTGAGGAGATTTATTCCAACTAGTACGTCGTGTGTTCCATCCCTTAATTCTCTCAGAATTTCAAATCTCTCTACGGTATCCACTTCAGAATGTAAATATGCAACTTTCAATCCCAATTCAGTATAATATTCGGCAATATCTTCCGACATTCTTTTAGTGAGCGTCGTTACTAAAACGCGCCCTTTATTTGCAACCACTTTCTTGATTTCTCCTAGCAAGTCGTCAATTTGATTTTTTGCAGGTCTTATTTCCACCTCAGGATCAACTAAACCCGTCGGTCTTATGATTTGTTCTGCAGAAATCCCACCGCTTTTTTCAATTTCATAATCTCCGGGGGTTGCAGACATGAATATAATGTATTTAATTCTTTCTTCCCATTCTTCAAATGTTAGAGGGCGATTATCATAAGCTGAAGGCAACCTCCAGCCAAAATCAACGAGGTTCTTTTTGCGTGAACGATCCCCTCCAATCATTCCATGAATCTGGGGGATGGTAACATGACTTTCATCAACGACTATCAAGAAATCATCTGGAAAAAAATCTACGAGAGTCATTGGAGGCGATCCAGGTGGCCGGTTTCCCAGAGGTCTAGAATAATTTTCAATTCCCTTACACCACCCAAATTCTCTCATCATTTCTAAATCAAACTTTACTCTTCGTTCGATTCTTTGGGCTTCGGCGTACTTTTTTTCTTTTGTGAAATAATTTATTTGCTCTTCTAGCTCGTCTTCTATTAATTTTAATCCTTTTGTCTTGTAATCTTCTGGAATAATGAAGGGAGTTGCGGGAAATATTCTAACATTGCGCATGTTTTTCAGCACTTTACCAGTAACAGGATGGATTTCTTGAATTGCTTCAATCTCATCTCCGAATAAAGATAAACGAATCCCAAAATCGTAATATGCGGGAAAAATATCTATGATATCTCCCTTAATTCTTACAATTCCTCTCTTGAAATCAATTTTATTTCTTTCATAACTCATTTTAATTAATTTTTTAATAATAACAGCTCTTTTGATTGTTTGTCCAGCTTCTACATATAAGGCGATTTTCTCCCAATAATCGGGATCCCCTAAACCATAAATGCAAGAAACGGTGGCGACAACAATTACATCCTTTCTAGTTCTAATTGCGTGAGCAGCAGCTAGTCTTAGTCGTTCAATTTCTTCATTCACACTAAAATCTTTTTCTACATACAAACCTGTTATGGGCATGTATGCTTCGGGTTGATAATAATCGTAATACGAGACAAAATAATGAATAGCATTGCGTGGAAAGAGTTCTTTAAGTTCGTTATATAATTGTGCTGCCAATGTTTTATTAGGAGCCATGACTAAAGTGGGTTTCTGAATTGTCTGAATCACATTCGCAATTGTAAAACTCTTACCCGTACCCGTAGCGCCTAGCAATG
>JAEORV010000216.1 GCA_016840695.1 Promethearchaeota archaeon | reverse complement strand
CTTCGAGATTTCTTCAAATGGTAGTATTACTTCCTCCGGAACTTCCACTAATTCTTCAACTGGAACGACTCTATCAAGTGCTGGTAATTTTGAATAGACTTTTACTATTGAATTATAATTTTTTTGGGTCATGTCGACCATTTCATTAAACACATCCTCCCATAATTGCGCTAGTTTCTTCTGTTTTTCACCGAATTCTCCACGCATCAACGTGAATTCCAACATACCAGGGAAAAACGGAGCTAATCTATATACTATCACGCCCGCACTACGACTTTTAATTCCTATGATCGCACCAATATGCATTAACTCCTTTAACATTCTATCTAAAGCCTCCCCCTCTAAATCTGTTATGGGATATATCTCCTCGAGTCGATAGGATTTCTTAAAATTCAGGAGAAATCTTGCTTGCTCCTCCGTAAACATCATTTTCATTATTTCTATAACCGTATCTGAAATGGGTATCGGCATACCTCCAGCGTTTAGGAAGTTTTGGGTAATCTTGCGATACAATTCTTTTTCTGACATTTTTTTCACAAATATATTTGATTAATAATTAATTACAATTTGATTGCTTATATATTTTTAAATAGATAGTCAGTATATCTTAAATTACGAAGGTGAAAAAGTTGAACTATGAAACAATAAAATTTGAACTAAGAGAAGATGGAATAGGGATATTAACCTTGAATAGACCTAAAAGGATGAACGCAATTTCCGTGCAATTTGTTGAAGACATGAACTCGCTATTCGACGATTTAATGGTCAATTTAGATTGCCGAGTCGTGGTCATGAGGGGAACTTTAGAAGGCAAAGCGTTTTGTGCTGGATTAGATATTAAAGAAGCCCCTCTTTTAGGGGGTAGGAGAGTTTCAGAAGGTTTTAAAAAATTTAAACACATAGACGTACCTGAATTAGTCAAGAGGACTTTATATTGGCAAAATCGAATGGCGCAAATTGTAGTAAAAATGAGGAAGACGAGTCAACCAATAATTGCCTTAATTCATGGGCCTGCAACAGGAGGGGGTTTCACGTTCGCAATGGCCGCAGATATACGACTTGCAAGCGAAGCGGGAAGGTTTTCTATTGGTGCGATTAACATAGGAATGTCTGGGGGCGATTTAGGTGGTGCATATTTTCTCCCTCGACTAATTGGGACGTCAAGAGCTGCTGAATTAATGTACACGGGGAGATATTTAGGTGCTGAGGAAGCAGAAAAAATGGGTTTTGTCCTAAAGGTTGTTGAAGAAGACAAATTGTTAGATTCCGCGCTTGAATTGGCAGGTGAGATGTTAACAAAGAGCCCATTAGGACTGCGCATGACAAAAGAGGCACTTAACATGACCATGAACGCTCCAAGCCTGGAAACAATGATTAACTTAGACAATCGCGCGCAAACTCTATGTACCACTTCCAAAGATTTTACGACATCAATGCAAGCATTTATAGAAAAAAAAGAACCAAAGTTTCCCCTTCGCTAGAACTGATTTAGATATTTTCTATCAAAGTTACTCTTATTTTGAAACAAGGATCTTCACCCAATTGGGTAGAAAAAAACCGCAATAAAATTCAAGAGCACTTGCGACTAAGGCAATTTTTGCTAGAACTAAAATTATAATCGAGGTAGAGCTAAATATCTCCAGAATGGCTCCGCCTACAAATGAATATATCGAAAAGATAAGAAACCATCCTTTTAATCTAATGTCAGGATTTTCGGACGTTAATGAATCACGAGCAAGAAGAGTACCTGTTATCAAAACTATGAATACAAGAAAAAACTGATAAAGCGTGACAACTAAACCAAAATCTACATCTATATTTCCCTCCAACTCTCCTATTACCTTTGGATCTATGATTAGAAACGAGAATAGGTATATTTCGAATAAAATGCCTAGAATATCAAATATTACGTGGATTTTTTTCCCTTGTTTTATTCCTAAAAGATTAGTAAAGGCAATTAGCCAAATAGAAATCGTTAAAGGGAGGAATGCACACGCAATAATTGCATATATTTCCAGAGGAAATCCTGATCCTACAATAAGAGCTCTCACAAAGGATGCTACCTTCGCGTACCACGTAGATACTAATCCCACTAAAGATAATCCAACAAGTAAAAACAATCGATTTTTATGCTTAAAATATTTCAATACGATAAGAAGACCAACAATAAGCCCAATTATAGCATAAATAAGCGTTAATGTGCCATCGAATATTTCAATTTCGTTTAGGGCCAATTGGGTTGCCTGGTTTTTTATTTCGTATTATATACAACTATGTCAAATCACATTAATAAATCTGTTTAAATCACTGAAGAAGTGATTTTCCTATGACACTATCGTGTGGTTTTTTCCCTAATAAGTTTATTAACGTAGGCGTGATATCTGTAGATTTACAATACGAAATCTCCTTTTGTGGGATATCTGGAGAACCCGCAATAATTAACGGCAAGATGGTACTTTCTTGTAGCCCAATATCGTGCGTGAAAATGTGACCATTTTGAGGTTTTCCATGAGTCACATTATATACAATAGATCCCTTCGTGCTGATTATGATATCAGAACTTCGTGGATTTTTGAAATGGCGCGGTATCAAGTCAGGATATAGGGCGTGGTCAAGATGGTGGGTTGCGTCTAACCATTCGTCTATAGAGTAAAAATTTCCGTTTAGTAACTTGTTGGCTTTATCATCTTTCAAGAATCCAAACACATCATTTTCATTGTCTTCAGAAGCGTATTTCGTTTTAAACTCCTTGCCGATGCCCTTGTATTCGATGGTTCCTGAGAGGATTTTTCCTGACTTCTCGTCTTTTCTCTTTAAATGGATAGTACCTTTCTTATATGTATTACCGTCTTCTCGGAAATACATTAAACTGGTTCCCTTGATTTTAAACAGCTCCTCAAACATGTTTAGTTTTTTAGGACCGTATTTCTCAAGCTCTTTAATAGATGGTCGCGCCCAGTAAGCATCATTGCCCGTATTATTTGATCCTTTGAAATTAAACATTCCAACTCCTCCGAATTCTGCAATGTTTACATTTCCAGTAATATTTTTCTTGGGATGATAATTGGTCAGGCCCGTTCGACTGTAGAAAGGAAGGATGTTTCCAATGCTTTTTGCTTTATAATTCCCGTGATCTGCCGTAATGGCTATGGCCGTATCTTTTAGATAGCCCATTTCGTCAAGTTCATTTATTAAAATGCCCATTACTTTGTCAATATGCATTAAATTTAATTTATACAAGTAACTATCGTACCCAAACAAGTGCATGATGACGTCAGAAGTCATGAACCAGAGATTACTACCAATAGGGGGCTCGTTACTTTTAAAATATTTTTTTGGTCGTTTAAAATTGTCAATTAATTTTCTCACGACGATAGAATTTGCTAAGGCCATCAATCCCTTGGCTCTTTTTCTATTTCTCATGGCGTATTGTAAAAATTCGTAGTACAATCCCAGTTTGACCTTGCTCTCTGGGTAAATGTAATCTGTTCCTCTTGAGATAAATTGCGTGATGCTTGCGTGATTTCCTTCTCCGATCATTTCCAAAAGCGTTTGGCAATTTTCACCTAAGTCAGTGTTCATTTTATAAATCTGTATAAACTCGTCCGAACCTGGGGCGCCATAATTTCGTAAAAAGGGAGGTGAAATGTATCGCCCCAACCAATGATACGCCGGAACCCCATGGCACAATTCGCGTCGATAATCACCCGTGTATGTCCCCGTGATTATTGAGCATTGAGTAGGATATGTAACGGATGGAAAATCCGTGACACACGTTTTGGAAAAGATTCCGTTTTCCATCAGCTTTTTAAAATTAGGCATCAATCCCTTTTCGATTAAATCAAAGAAATGGCTCGAGCGAACATCGTCTATAATGCAAAGAATAACTCTATTAACTTTATTTATCTCCGATCACCATTTTCTTTAGTTATATAGTAAATGATTTTTTAATATTAAATGATACTCATCTTTGCTTGAAAATATTAGATTAAGAAAGTAGCGTTATTTAATTAATAAGCCCCCGGTGGGACTTGAACCCACGACCGGTTCATCTAAACAACCGAATTGGCTATTTGACTGATTACAAGTCAGCTGCTCTACCGCTGAGCCACGGAGGCGTTTTTAAATAAAAATTAAAAATTCTTGATATGACAATAGATAGAAACCTAAATTAAATTTTAATTTTGTGGTTTCGTTTGATTTTCACGTAAAATTAGATGATTTCATGGTTTTTTATCATGTTATTGATCTATTTCTATCCTCAAAGTTACCAATGATTAATATGTGTAAACCGACATATTAGTCACAAATAGAAGGGGATAAACTACAATTTGAAAAAAATCACGTTATTCAGAAAAAAAAGCACAGAAGAAAAAGAAGACGATTACGATACGGGAATTAAATCGCCGGGATTATTAGGTTTTTTTGACTATTACAGAGATCTAGAAGATATCTATAAAGAAAGACGGCATAAACCATTTCGCGGGTTTTTTAAAGACATTGAAATTCAAACTGAAGAATATGTATTACTTTCATTAATTTTTGGTTCAATTGCTAATGTCGTGTCTTTAACAATCGATTTATGCTTTTATCGAATAGACTTATATGATTTTCCAACTTTACAATTTCTCTTTATAAGTGTCGTGATAGGTGCTCTATGTGGTGCAATTTATTCAGGAATAATCATAGACATTA
>JAEORV010000215.1 GCA_016840695.1 Promethearchaeota archaeon | reverse complement strand
TTAAAATTGCTGTTGAAGGAGTCATTATATTTGCTAAAAGATTGGCTGATAAAATCGAAGAAACATTGAAATTAGAACAGGATCCCTTGAAAAAAGAGATCTTAGAAAATATGTTAAATAATTGCAGAAGAGTTCCATTAAATCCTGCAGAAAGCTTTTACCAGGCGGTTCAATCTGTATGGACACTAAAAACTGCTGTAGAGCTCGTACATCCGGTAAATCTCCATTGTCTGGGTAGAATGGATCAGATCTTTTATCCGTTTTATGAAAAGGATATGGCGAAAGGGCTAATTAATCGAGATGAGGCAAGAGTATTATTAGAAGAGCTATTGCTGAAATTAATGTCTCAGAATATCCGCCCCGAAACTAATCTACTTAGCAATTTTTACCATAGATTTCTTGGATCTACACCCGTAACCATAGGAGGGTTAAGACATGATGGCTCTGATGGGACAAACGATCTGACCTATTTATTTCTCGAAGCAACATTGAATGCTAAAGCTGTTACGAACGTATCACTTCGATTACATAAAAATTCTCCAGACAAATTATTATTAGCTGTAACAGATGTCTTATATAATGGGAGTTCAAACATTTCTATCTATAATGATGATATTAACGTTGATGCGATGAAAAATAGAGGTTTTATCGAAGAAGATGCTCGAAATTATTGTTTAATGGGATGCGTGGAGATGACCTGTCCTGGGAAGACCGGTGCAATGAGCGCAAATGCTTTACTTTTGTGCCGATTGCTCGATGTAACCATGAGAAACGGAGATTCTCAAACGATGATGGGAAAAATACGGAATATAGGATTAAAAACAGGTGACCCTAATTCATTTGAGACCTTTGACGAGTTCTTAGAAGCATTTTATATTCAAGCAGAAAAACAAATAAAAATAATTGTTAATATCTCAAATCTTCGGGATGAGATATATGCTCAATATTTACCAGCTCCGTTTATCTCTGCTTTTACATACGGGTGCATGAAAAATAAGAGAGATGTGACTCGAGGTGGGGCAAAATATGATTTATCTGGAATTTCCTTTATCAATAGTATTGCAAATCTCACAGACTCTCTCTATGTTATAAAGAAACTCATTTTTGATGAGAAAATTATCACTTTTAAACAACTCATAGAAGCGATTGATACTAACTTTGTTGATTTTCAGGAATTATACAGTAAGATAATGAAACTCGAAGGCAAATGGGGCAATGGGTATAGGGAAGTAGATGAATTGGCACGCGAAATTACATCTCACTTATTCAAAAAAACCTATGAGTATGAAAATTATCGTGGAGGTCCTTTTGTACCGTACATAATCAGCATGACCACGCACACTATTGATGGCAGAATTTCAATTGCCACGCCAGATGGCAGAAAAGCGGCTACTCCTTATGCTGCAAGTTGTAACCCTTATAATGTAGAGAAAAATGGTATTACTAATGTTCTTAATTCTGTTGCTTTCTTGGATTATCAACATGCGTTAGGTTGTGCTGTAAATGTTAAATTCCATCCAACGGCGATTGGTAGCAAGAGAGAAAATCGAGAAAAATGGATTGCATTACTACGATCTTATTTTGAGCTTGGTGGAGCTCAAATACAACCAACCGTAGTATCAGCTGAAATGTTACGCGATGCCCAAATTACTCCAGAGGACTTCAGAGACGTTATCGTTAAAGTGGGAGGATATAGCGCATATTTCACGGAACTTGGAATTGAAGTTCAAAATGAAATCATTGCGAGAACTGAACATTAATATAGTAATAGTTACAATAGAAATAAAAAGAAAAGAAGGCAAAATAAAGTGTCGAAAATTAAAAATGCTTATAAAGAAATTGAGAATTTTGTTGGATCTGAATATATCACCGACAAGGATTTCATGAAAGCTGCCTATTCAAGAAACGTGGATCCAGCTTTTCCTGACAGATGGGCTGACATCATAGTAAGACCTGAAAATCCTGAGGAGATTTCTGAAATAGCAAAAGTTGCCAATAAATTCAAGATTCCAATCGTTCCAAGAGGCGGTGGTGCTGATCTTGTGGGAGGAAGTGCAGCAGAAGGAGGAATTCTCTTAGATATAACAAGAATGAATCAGATAATAGAAATAAACGAAATAGATTATTACTGTGAGGTGGAATGCGGAATCACGTGGGGTGCATTAATTTCAGAATTGTTCAAGCGAGGATTGACAACGGGAATTGTTGGACCTGGAAGTGGTTTTTCAGCGACAATAGGCGGTGGTCTCTCAAATAATACTGCGGGATTTGGATCAACCAAGTATGGACTAATTACAGAAAATTGTTTGGGTGTAGAAGTTGTCCTCCCTAATCCAAAAGGTTCAATCATTAGAACAGGGTCAGCAGCAAACAAGTACGCAAAACCATTCTGTCGATATGGGGTAGCACCAGATTTTACGGGATTATTTATGGGAGATGTGGGAACAATGGGAATTAAAACCAAGGCATTTCTAAAATTGTACCCGAATCCTCCTTTTAAGGTCATTAGAAATTACATGTTAAATAAAAACGATTTCAATAAAATCCCTAAATTAATGTATAAAGTACAAAAAGAAGTTAAGGACGGGATTCAGGATCTTTACGTAAATCCACTTGTAGTCGTTCAACTTTTAGCATCTTTAGCAGAAGTAAGACCTCCTAAGCGCGCAAAAGTACGTGGCCCCGTTTTCATGTTTATATTAGAAGCTTTTGACGAACGTATTTTAGATATTTATATAGAGAAAGTAGACGAGATAATGAAAGAAGATTCCCGGCTCTTCGAATGGTCAGAACTCGATCTAAGTGTTAAATCGTCTAAAGATTGGGATTTCACACTAAATTTCCCTTATAGCTACTTTAATAAATTTGTATGCCTGGCACCTCCCAAAATATCCTGTACTACTTGTCATAAACTTCCAATCTCGGCTATTGTTGAAAAAAGAGAAGAAAGTACTGAATTCGATAACAGTCATAAAGGTGATTTCCCCTCACAGAGTTATTCAATCTTTGCCAGATCTATTCATCTTTTGCCTAATGGTCATTGTGTCTGTGCGGGAGGTTTTAATGCCGAAAATATACCTGGACAAAGAGAGATTGCCATGAACATGTGGCATAAAAAAGTTCGAAAGCAAGTCAACTATGGAGGAGCTCATTATTGGCTGGGCGAGGCAATATCTCAGTCCATAGTCGAAGCAGATGCGTATACCCCTGAATTTATGCAATTTTTTAAAGACATGAAAAGAACTGTTGATCCTAATTTCATATTAAGTCCGAATAAATTTCACATGTATAGTTATAGCAATGATATTTCTAAATATATTGAAAAAAAAGAGGAAGATATATAGTTATGAGTTTTAGAAGAGATTTAGAAGAGATTAAACAGAAGAAGAAAGAAATGAGAACGAGCGTCTTTAAAGGCGCAGAGATGATCTGGGTGTTGTGGGAAACAAAGAAAGAAGTTATAGAACGCGTCCTTCCACCGCCTTTAGAACCGCTTGAACGACCTATTGCTGTTGCGTTTGTTGCAAATTATCCTTCTCATTCCTATGGATTACCATATACGGAAGCGGCACTCATTATTCGGTGTCAATACAAGGGTGAAATAGGAAATTATTACCTCGCAATGCCGTTAACAGACGATAGAGCCACATTTGCGGGTCGAGAAATTTGGGGGTTTCCCAAAAAATTAGCTAATGTTTATTTTGAGAAAAAGGATAATGAAATACATGGATTTTCTGAGCGCTTGGGAATTAAAAATATTGAGGTAAAGCTGAAATTAACGGGAAAGTTTAACACCGAAGATGCACCCAAAGTTGTGTCTGATATTCAAATGATTCCGAAAAGGGGGAAAGGCACGGTAAATTATCTCTTCAAGTATTTTATCCATCCAACTAAAGAGGGTTTTGATTATAATCCTTGGTTAATCAAGCAGGTCACGAAATCAAAAATCAAATCAATGCAAATGGGAGAAGCTGAAATTTCAGTGAATTCAACCATTCACGATCCTTGGGGCGAAATAGAGGTTGTTCGCGTATTAGGAGGCATGTACGTGCAAACTGAGAACGAGATGTTTCCAGGCGAAATTCTTACTGAAGTAGATCCTGAAAAATTCCTCCCGTATTCTTTCATAAGGTGGGATTGGTATTAAACATTTTTCTCTTTAAACATAAAAATTCCGTGTACTAATGCCCAACCTATAATTGAAAAATATGATAACCATTCCCAAATTGCAGGATTATATGTAAGTGCAGGAAAAATGGTTATAATAAACAGTGAACTTGAAAAAGTAAGAAATGGCATACTCATTAGGAATCCAGAATATCCTAAATATCGGGGGAGAGTATTTGATTTTAATTCTGTTACTCCATAAGAGAGCCCATAACACGCAGCGCCAACAAAGAAAAATAGAGCTGCTATGGTGTGAATGTCCGAAGAAACATTATTCGGAACCAGTCCTAAAATCAGTTCACCGATAGATGACATTAAACCAAAAAATCATGATAATGTAATCAATTTTTCTTTGCACCCTCTCTCTTTTAAATACATGAAAATGTATAAATGGATCAAAATCATAAGAGGACACATTATTAAAACACCTGTATTAAACACCGTTGAAACGATTACTGGCGTAGTATCTCCCGGTGTTGGTAACCAATTAATGAATAAACTAAAAGCAGGATTTATTGCGACAAATAAAATAACAGAA
>JAEORV010000214.1 GCA_016840695.1 Promethearchaeota archaeon | reverse complement strand
AGTAATAGGTATAATATTATACCATTACGAAATATTAGAGGTTTAATGAATCACTATAGTAAGTAATAAAAAAAGATTAAAAAAAAAAAAGAAAATTAAAGATAACTCGTTTTACCGAGTTTTATTATATTTTTTCTAATATTGCACTCAAACGAGTCCTGTGGAATTTTAAACCAATATCGTCTGCGCTAATCCCCATTGCGAGAGCTAGTAATTCTGTCAAGTACAATATTGGAATACCATATTCCTCACCAGTTTCTTTCGAAAGATCTCGTTGTTGCGTGTCAAATTGTTGGAAACATGCAGGACAATTCACGATAATCACGTCAGCTCCCGCTTTTTTAATGCTATCAAGCTTTTTCTTTAAAACTTGAAAGCCTGTTTCCTTGTAGGCACTAGTTACCGCATTACCACAGCATAGACTTAACTCTTCGTAATCTACAACGTTAGCACCAGTAACAGCAACGATTTCCTTCAAATTTTTTGGTCTTAATGGATCGTCTGATTCCATCCATTCAGCTGGACGCATGTAATGGCATCCCGGATGGCAAGCAACTTTTAACCCACTCAATTGTTTTACAATTGCGCCTTTAACGCTATCGAGATTATCCTTGATAACATCTACGAAGTGTTTTACATCGATTGATCCTTTATATACCTTTCCGATTTTAGCTAATTCAGAATTTACTTTAGCTTTTTTCAAGGAGTCGTGTTTTAGTTGAGTGCTCACACCTCGCAAGGTGTTGGCACAACCATTACACAAGGAAATGATGTCTTTTCCTTCAGCCTCAGCTAAACTTAGATTTCTCGCTCCAAGTGCTAGCCAAGCGTTATTATCAAAGCATTTCACGCCAGTAGGATCTGGACAACATGAAAAAGGAGCTTGCGAAGTCTGAACTCCAATTTTCTCTAAGACCTTCCTCGAAGAGGCTTCAATGAATGGAATTCTGTTTCCAATAACACATCCTTCAAACATTTTATATTCTGTCATTTTCTTTTACCTCCATTTATTTCAGCTTCTTAGCTGCACCTACATTATTCAATAACGTCTGAACTTCGCTCACGTCTGGAGCAGCTACAGCTGGAAGTCCTAATTGTTCTCTGCGTCTCTCGATTGCCGGTTGAGATGGAATAGCCTTAGCGCTATCAAAAACTGCTTTCGCTTGTCCATAGATGTGGTCTGGAGCTTTTCCTAAACTAGTAGTTACATTCTTCAATAAGGTAATGATTTCTGTAACTTCTATATTTTGTGGACATACCTCGTCGCACGTGTCGCACACTTGGCAGCTCCAAACTGCCTCTGGTGGTAAACTTAACAAGAGGTTTTTATATCCTAAAAGAGAGCCTAACACGGCCATTCGAGGATCAAATGGACGAGTATAGAACTGATCTGTTAGATTAGAGACAGGACATAAGTCTGTACATCTACTACATTGATAGCAGTATTTTATTACTTCAGATCCAATGTGGGCATCCATTACTTGTTTCCTAAATTCAAAATCTATCATCATGTGTTTTATCACTTCTTTTGAGTTTTTTCATTTCATTTTGTTCATATTTGTTGGCTTTAACCCGTGCAGGGCAGTCATATCCAATCAAAAGTTTTTATTGGATATTTCATCCTAAACCAACGTTCAACTTTCGAGAGTAAATCTCTTCACCTCTCTCGTCAACAACCGTGACGTGAGCGGCGCATGATAGTCAACAGTCAAAACAGCGGACTATCATTTCCAAGACATTTACTACTCCCTCTGGTACATCACTCATTTTTTTTTCACTTTTATTTATTTAATTTTGATTTAGTTTATTTAATCCACGGATCTGGTAATTTCAATCCTGCTAAAGCATTGTCTTCGAACACTTGTTTTGCTACATGCATTAGCGTCTTCTCGATGCCTGCGATGTTATGGTTCGTCGCAACTAAGAGGTTCGCCTTCTTACAAATTCCTTGGCTATCAGACCAGATGTTATACAATAACGTTCCTCGCGGAGCCTCTGTCATACCGACACCGCTTCCTTCTCTTGGCTCAACATCCAATGTCTTGCAGTCAGGGTTGACGATGTCAGGATCCTTGAGTAGTGTTGCAATTACTTCGATTGCTTCCACGGTCTCAATGATGCGAGCCCAGTGGTAGGCAAACGTGTGATGTGGACAATCTCCGATCTTTTCTCTCATTTGCTTGAGGGCAGCATCTGCTAATGGCGTCGCCATTTTGTCTGCGGCGTTGATCATTGCCAGGCAATTTGCACGATAAATACCGTCAGGATACCCTGCAGGCTTATAATACATGTGCGTGGCGTAAGAGTGGTTTGGAATGTGCTCTCCTAACGCTTCTAAATAATTATGATAATCATAATCTATTTTTTGTCCGTCAGGAGTGACAATTCTTATATCACCATCATAAATATCGTGAACGCCGTTTTTCGTCATCCCAAAGTAATATGTTGGAACGACACCCACGTTAGCAATGACATCAAAGTAATCGTCAACGACTTTTAAGGCGATGTCAACGGTTTTTTTCGTGAATTCGATTTGTTCATCGATTACCTTGAGGAACTTATCTCTCACGTCTTCATCAAGCGGCTTTTTCATACCTCCTACGATGGCAGAGATTGGATGGACAGATTTACCACCAATAGCAGCGCATAGTTTTTGACCAAAATCCATCATTTTTAAAGCCATTGCACCAACATCTGGCATCTTATTAATGACATGAACGACATTTCTTAACGCTGGATCGGCCATTGGACCTAATAAGAAATCAGGTGCGGCTAATGCGTAAAAATGCAACACGTGAGAACTGTATTGCTTGGCGTTCATGATTAATTGTCGCAATTTGTACGCCGGTGTTGGAATTTGTACACCCCATGCATCCTCTACTGCCTTAGTAGGTGTGATGTGGTGAGGTATTGGACAAATTCCACAAATTCTTGGCGTTATTCTTGGGATGTGCTCGCAATAACGACCTTCTACGAATTTTTCGAAAAATCTCGTAGAAGTGATGTTAAATTGCACGTCCTGCACTTTTCCATCATCTCCAATCTTGATGTGCAATCCACCATGACCCTCTAATCGAGTGACTGGCTCAACTTCAATTACTTTTACCATTTTTATGCACCTCTCTTTGCCCTATTGGCACCTAATGTGAACTTTTCGAAAGTGCCAATTGGATCTTTTACTTGATTTAATAGCTCTTCTTTAGATAAACCGACATTAAAGCCTTTGGTCACCACATCAGCAAATCTACTAGCTTGATCAGCAACCCATTCTGTTTGACCATAGCAGCCAGAACAAGGAGCATTAACTCGCATGCATAATCCTCCGCAACCCGCGCGAGTTACTGGACCTGCACAGATATATCCTTGTTCGAGTAGGCAATCTTCCATGTTAGGAAGTCCTTCGTAGTCTCTTTTTACTTTTGTCATCTGTAATCTCCCTCTAATTCGAGGACAAGTGTCGCAAACATTCGAAATTTCTGTGAAATCTCGATTATCTCTTAGAAAACCTAAGGCGTTTGAGGCAATTGCTTCAACATCAGGAGGAAGGTTTGCAAGTGGTGTTTGAGGAGTGCCCTTTTTCTTTACTTGTTTTAAAATGTCTCCTGCGAGATCAAATCCCGCCATTAATGGAATGTTTAAAAAAAGTGCTAAAAATTCATATAAACTCTTTTTATTTCCGGAACTAATTTGACTTAGATTTTTAGACATTTCAAGTAACTTTGAGGCTTGCGCAGATACAGTTTTTGCTGGACCCATACAACCCACACAAGGAGCACCAGAGCTCGTGCATTTTGTTGAGCATCCGATGCTAGTAATTGGACCAAAACACAATGTTCCCTTGTCTAATAAGCAATCATCTTTTATTGCACAATCATTACAAAATGCTAAATCAGCCATAGGGAATGGTTTTTGACCCAATAGAAATACAACTGCACTTACGATTTGCTCTGGTTTTGGGGGGCATCCCGCTATGTAAGCGTCTACCTTGATAATTTCATCTGTTGGGACGATTTTATCTATAAAACCAGGCATGTGTTCAGTTGGTTCGCCACCACTTCCATCAGCAATACTTTCCACATCAGAAAACTTCCGTTGTATCGCCTCTCCAATGTTCCATTGATTAGCTAGCCCATGTACATTCCCATAAGTGGCACAAGAACCAAATGCAATTATTAATGCGCATTTTTGTCTCATCAACTTCACATTTTCAACGTCTTCTTTAGTTCTTAAGGATCCTTCGCAGAATCCAACCAAGATTTCTCCGTCAGCTCTAGCTTTCAACGAGTCATGTTTAAAATCGACTACTGCTGGCCAATATACAATTTCTAACGCTGGAAGCACCTGAAGTAATCCTAAATGTACGTTTAGGAGACTCTGATGACAACCCCAGCAGTCAGACCCTTGCATAAAAGCAACTTTTACAGCCATTTCATTTTTCACTTTTGTTTTGTTTTTTTATTTTTTTTAAATTAGCTAATTTAGTTTTAAAAAAAATTAGTTGAGTATAATTTATGAGATAAATAATTAATAAATTACTCTTATTAATGCAAAATTGTAAAGAAGTTTATTGTATTTTGAATATCTATTCAGAAAAAAGGTTAAAAGTAAAAAATGAAAGAATCTAATTGATTGTATATTTTATGATATGAATTGAAGCTTTTATTTATGGTTTTTGTTATCTAATTTAGAAATATTATAAACTTATGTCATAATT
>JAEORV010000213.1 GCA_016840695.1 Promethearchaeota archaeon | reverse complement strand
AAAGTATATAAATAGAAATCTGATTAGAAAAAAAAAAAGAGAGGAAGTAAAATGAAAGAATATGATATAATAATTATTGGATCAGGAATAGGAGGATTAACTGCTGCAACACTTCTTTCACGTAAGGGTTATAAGACTCTCGTGGTGGAGAGTAGGACTCGCATAGGTGGAAGATTTTCCACATTTGAGCATGAAGGTTTTCATCTTCCAACTGGTGCGATTCTTATCCCTGATGGTTGGGTGATAAAACTCCTTGAAGAGATGGGAATAGATACGAACATTTTACGACCAATAACTCGTGTTTTTTATAGAATTAATGGTGAAAGGTATGAAATACCCGCTGAAATGGGGGTACCAAAAGCGCTTGATATAATAGACCAGCTCGAGAAAGAAGATGCTGAGAAGGGACGTCCAACGAAACCCGTCCAATTACGTAAGATCATGCGTGGTTATTATAAGAAAATGCGGGGGATAAAGCAAGAAGGAATTATTACAGTTCGAGATTGGCTCCTCCAATATACTGAAAATGAAAATATACACGATGCTTTTGATACTCTCTGTGCAGGATTGATGATGGCTCATTCCTGGGAGCTTCCTGTTTCAAAATTTTTCCAATTCCAGGAGATGTCAAAATTCTTTATAGTCCCTAATGGAAATCTGAGTATTGCAAAAGAACTCGCTAATATTGTTGAGAAAAATGGAGCTGTTTGGACAAATTGCCCTGCTAGGAAGATAGTTATAAAAAATGGAGAGGTAACAGGTGTAATTGTTGAAAAAGCCGGAGAACAAACAGAAATAAATTGTAAGGCGGTTATCAGTAATACGGGGGTCAAAAGAACCTTGATTTTGGCAGGAAGGGAAAATTTTAACGATGATTATCTTACAGAAATGCGCCTTAAACTCAGACCAAGCCCATGTGTATTGGCCCTAGTCGCAAGCGATAAACCTTTATGTCTGGAAGGAATAAATGATGGATTAGAAATAATAATGGGATCACAAAGAATGAATACAATAATCCCTATAAGCAATATTTGCCCCGAGCTTGTTCCCCCCGGGCAACATCTTTTTTACACTTCTGCCAAACACGATTCTTCTCTCCACCCCATGGATGTGAAATATGAAATTCAACAACTCAAACGCGATATAGAAGAATTTTATCCGGATTTTGAAAAATACGGGCGGATTTTAAAATTCAGAGCATGTGGCATTATAAATGAGTGGCCTGAAGGTCGAACTTGGCTGGGTTATGGCATGCCATTGGAGACGCCGATTCCCAATCTATTCAATGTAGGTGATTCATGCGTTGCTCCAGGACTTATAGGGACACCTGGATCTGTTGAAAGTGGTTACCGTGTGGCCGATATCGTCGAGAAAATATTGTGATTTAAATTGAAGATGTATCTTAGTATGGTCAAAAGCATTAAATTAAAAAATATTTAAATATTCATGTTCCCAATTTGATGTTAAGGGATATTAAATATTAAGATACATATTGGTGAGTAAAATAGGTAAATCTAAACCAAAATCTTCTAAGAAGCTATTTAAAGATAAAAATATTGAAGTAATATTAAATAATGATAATAATTCCATCGAATTTAGATTTAAAAAGTACATCTCATCCGAGGGCTTTAAGAAAGAACTTGACCAGGTCTACGATTGTTTCTTCGTGGAAGGATGCAAAAAAGCGCTCTGTGACATGCGAAAAATGGGCGCAATCCCTCCAGAAGCCCAACAGTGGATTGATACAACGTGGATGCCTCGTATGATACATCTAGGTGTGAAAACTTTGGCTTTTGTAACACCCTCGTCTGCATCAATAGAGTACACGATCGATCAAGTAAGAGAACAAAGAGCTGAGAAAGAAGCTCAAGCAGGAGTAAAAACATTCTTTTACAGTACTATTGAAGCTGCAAGGGACTGTCTTACTTCAATGGTACTAGAACAAGAAGAAGAATGATCTCTCTTTTTTTAACTTAAATGAAATTAGAAATTGAAAAAGGATAATAAAATTGCAAAAAGATTCTGGATATAAATTATTTTAAAGCTTTTAAAAATCCGTCAATCTCTTCCTTTGAACAAAGTTTAAACTTAATATCTTCCGATTTGATATATCCAACCCGTAAGGCGTCTTTTGATAACTCTTCGTCAATGCATCCTTTCAAGGCGTTTAGAGTTAAATTAATCAATTCGTCAAATGTCATGTCGGCTTTATAATTCTCCGTAATATAATCTCTTGCGCATGTTTCTCCGCTCCCAATTGCATACGCTTTAAACGAACGATAAATTCCACTAGGAGAAGTTGTATAAATTGACGGTCCTGTGGCATCAATACCAATAAAGAAAAGAGCACACCCCCAAGGTCTAATACCGCCATACTGCGTGTACATTTGTTTTAAATCCGCAATAGATTTTACTAACATGTTTAACCGAACGGGTTCGTCGTATGTTAACCGGAAAGATTGCGCTTGTACCCTGGCATAGTTGATCAAGATTCGACTGTCAGCATGTAATCCCGATATGGCAACACCAATATGCTCGTCGACTTGAAAAAGCTTGTCAATCGCATCTCCATCCATTAATTTTGATGGGATCTTTATCTGAGCTGCTATGCATACATCCTTGTTAGATTTGACAGCAACTGCCAAGGTCCCCCTTCGAACAGCTTCTAACGCGTATTCTACTTGGTATAAACGTCCTTCTGGGCTAAAAACTGTGAGAGCCCTGTCGTACTTTACTTGTCCTCCTCCAAACATGTTGATCTTGACCTTTTTTTATTGAATTGAAATCCTTGTATTTAAAAAATATTAATATATTGGAATTATCGACAGAATTTTAATTTAATTAATATAAATTATAAAATTGAATTTTTAAATTTTACCTGAAGCTCTAAGTATCGCTAAAGTTAAATTCTTAAATGCGGGACTGATCTGTAAATTTTCTTTGGCACTCGTTTCAAAATAAGCTTCTGCGTTAAATTCGCTTTTTAGGGCTTCACCTTCTTGCTCGCCAACCTCTCGATTTCCCGAGTTCGCTAAATCGGTTTTGTTGCCTACAATCACGCATGGTTTTCCAGAGCCGATAACTTTTTCAACTTCCTCCTTCCACCCCTGCATGTTGGCAAAGGAGCTTCGTCTTGTTAGATCAAACGTGTAAATTATGCCGGTTGCACCTCGATAGAAAGGAGGACGGACGAAAGAGAAGTGCTTCTGTCCTGCTAAATCCCACAATTGCAATTTTACAATGAACTGAGGGTGTTCTGGTAGCTCAACAGTCTTGGTTGAAAAATTCGAGCCAATCGTCATTATGTAATTATCCTTAAAAGTATCTTCGCAATACCGGAGAACCATTGACGTCTTCCCCACTCCACCGTCTCCAACAACGCAAATTTTGTATATAAAGCTCTTCGTTTCAGCCATGATTTTATTTCATGCGCATTTGTTTTAATATATTAATATTATAAATACAAATATTATATATTTCTTTGTTAAAAATAATAAATATAATTCCAATTTATTTCTTTTCAAACTTGCAAAGTAAGAAAAAAATAGAGAAAAAAGTAAAAATAAATAAAAAAAAAAACAATTATTTTCTTAGAAGTTTCTTGTCAACCTTTCCGACAGTTGTTAGGGGAAGTTCCTCCATTATTTCAATCATCTTAGGGACTTCGTAAGGAGCACAATTTTCCTTAGAAAAGCTTTTAATGCTTTCTTTCAAAGCCTCTTCGTTTCCATCGTAGGAATAATCAGGATCGAGCTGAATGAATGCTTTTACGAGTTCTGATCCTGGACGATCTGGATTTGGCACGCCGATTAACGCCATGGCATCAATTGCAGGATGCTTGCTAATGATGTCTTCTATCTTGCTCGAGAAAACTTTATACCCTCCAACAATTATCATGTCTTTGGTTCTATCTACGATTTTTAAATAACCCTCATCGTCCATGACACCAACATCACCTGTATGCATGAATCCGTCCTTATCTATTGCCTTGTTGGTTTCTTCGGGCTTATTGTAATAGCCTTGCATGACCATCGGACCTTTCACGCAGATCTCTCCGGGCTCGCCTAATGGCACAATCTCTCCAGTTTCGGGATTTTCCAATTTAAGTTCAGTGTTTGGAAGGGGTAAACCAATAGATCCTAGCATTTTTTTTCCTTTAGCAGGATTCATCGTCGTTAAAGGCGAGGTTTCCGTCATTCCGTACACTTCTAACAACTTACCCTTACCTACAATTGCTTCTAATTGCTTTTGAGATTCAACCGGAAATGGTGCAGCTGCGGAAATGCAGTACTCTATGCTCGAATGGTCAAGCTTCGCAAATTTCGGATTTTTCAAAAGCATTTGAAATAAGGAAGGTACATTGACCAAGGTAGTTACTTCATATTTACCAAGTTCAGCACAAATGTGATTGGTATCCCTAGGATTAGCGATTAAAATCTGAGTTAAACCAAGATATAAGCAATTTACGCAGAAAAACAAACCTGCTATGTGGAAGAAGGGGAATCCGGAACAGGCTATACCTAGTCCTGGTTCCCAGCCTAACCACTTTTGCACTATCAACAAGTCTGATAGAGCATTTTTGTGGGTGAGCATGGCACCTTTAGGTGGTCCCGTTGTTCCGCCTGTATATTGGATAAAGCAGACATCGTCAGGTGTTATTTTCACATCTGGTAAATCTTTCGAATAAGTACCTTGTAAAATATCCTTATGGAAGTTAAGAACCGTT